>JAHDCE010000285.1 GCA_020630045.1 Saprospiraceae bacterium
TAAAGCAAAAATACCCGAAAAGCATATTCCCTAATTACTTATGGCCGGGTACTTATTTAAAAGGAAAGTCAGGTCAAGTGAAAAATTGTTCTAGTAAAGACATTTGCTTGAATTGATTTAGATGGGCTAGTAATTACTGTTTAACTTTAAATGATTTGAAAATAGTATCGAATGAATAGAAGGGACTTTTTAGCGGATACTTCAAAATTGTTTTTTGTTTCTAGTTTGTATCCGATGGGCTTGTTTTCCTGTCAAGCAAAAAACGAGTTTCCGATTCGAGTTATCGTTGATGCGGATACGGCCAATGAAGTGGATGATCTCTATGCGATTGCTTGGGCATTACTGGAACCTCGCTTGGAAATCGTAGGAATCACTTCAGCACAATGGCATACGAACCCTAGGACGCCCAATGATTCGGTAGGAGAGAGTCAACGGCTCAATGAAGAAATACTTGAATTAATGGGCAAGACAAATGTCCCCGCGCCTCAAGGCAGTAATTTTCCGATGGTTAATGAACAAAGGGCACAACCTTCCGCCGCAGCCGATTTTATTATCGAGCAAGCATTGGCGACACCTCAAGGAGAAAAATTGTCTATTGTCATTTTGGGCCCTTGTACGAATATCGCTTCCGCCATATTGAAGGAACCCGAAATAATAGATAAAATCTCGGTCAATTATTTGGGTTTTTGGTATGATGTGGAAAGCAATACATGGAGCAAAAGGGAATTCAATACCAATAATGATCCCAACTCGGTCAATGTCTTATTGAATACTGCGGGATTGGAATTCAGGGTCATGACGGCCACGACCAGCCAACATTTGGTATTTAAAAAATCCGCAATGGATGTTTTGTTAAAAGGTCGTGGCGGTATCGGCGATTATTTAATTGATCGCTGGGAAAAATACGATCGATTCTGGCAAGAGACCGACAAGGAAAAAACAAAGTGGATCATGTGGGATGTCGCCATTTTGGAAGCATTGGCTTATCCGGAGTTAGCGGAAGAAAAAGAAGTGAATACTCCTCATGACAATTTGGATAGAACCATAAAAGTTTATACCAAAATTAATGTGCCTGCCATGAAAGGCAATTTTGAAAAATCATTGGATGATTTTTTAAAACAATCGAAATAGGGTAGGGGATAAAATTACATTCCGGGTTTTTAGGAAATCCTTTTACTATTCAAAAATATTTCTGTATTCGGTAATTCTTGAATCAGTTTTTCCTTTTCTTCTTTATTGATGATGCCCTTTAGTTTTATTGTTTTTAAATGAGAATAATCTTTTAAATTTTTAGGGAGAAAAATGTAATATGAAGATGAAATAGCCAGTTCCTCCACAGAGTGGTCAATCAAATGGTCGGGAAAATAAGTCGGGTTAAAAAACGACATTTTTTGAACCTTGTCATTCACTATATGACTACTACTCGATTCTGATATAAACCAACTGATAACGGGTTTCAATTTTAGAGTTTCAGGGCATTGTTCCAATCCCATAAAACCTGCGATTAATTCAATCTCTTTTTTAGTTGTAATGGATACTTCCGGGTGATTGGAAATGGTCCAAGTCACGGGTACGGAACTGATTTGATCCGGTAAACTGAAAAGATTCAATCGCTTCAATCCTGTTAGTGTACCATCTGCGTAATAAGGGAAGAAATTACAAATCCAACCATCTACCGGCGAACCGCCATATTGTTCGGTCGTATGGATTTTGAATATATTCATCCAAAACTCATTGTCCATGTTTCCTTTGGCTGCTGCAATGATTTTATCCAAGACGGGCACAAGGGCGTCTATCCACCAATCACATTCGTAACCGAGTAGACGAAGGGTTTTTTCTTTTACCTTATTCCAGTCTTCGAAAGTCCCGTCGAGTTCTATCCAAGGGATACCACAAACAACCGTAAATACTTCATAATAAAAATAGGGTTGTAGTGTTTCCAGTAATGTACAATTACAGGCGATGGTCGAATCTTTATCCGTAGTCGTAAATTCCGGATTCATCACTTTGGTGATATCTGATTTCAAATATTTTTCTGTATTGTTTGCCAGTTGAGAGACGACATTACTCCATTGTTCCGGAAAAGCCAATAGAGCGTCATTTCGAACTTCGATGACTTGCTTTCCTTCATGAGTAACAAAATGATGACGCAGTTTTTCCGCATTCAAATTGACATGTTTGGCAAACCCTTGGCAAATCAATAACCAAATCATATCCGGTGACAAATGGAACGGATGGTGCTGTGCATAAGCCTTTTCTAAACCATATATAAATGCCTGGGTACCGATTAATGCCAAAGACCGATTCGATAGTTGAGGCGAGGTGTATAATCCTCGTCCTTTTTGGTGAGTAGCTAAAGTGGTGAATACTTTTTCTTTGAGTGCTCGGGCGGGTGGCGTGAGTTTTTCTATTTCTATTTTCATTTCGAGTGTAAATGCTTTTTGAATGCACTTTCATATTGATAGTAATCAAAAGTGAATTTTAATTTGTCGTCGTCTGACCATGTTATTAAGTGGTTTTCTTTGATGATGTTAAATGTAATTCCTCCGCATCCGGCATCACCACAATCTTGACAACAATAAAACAGGAATTCATTCCGGGTGTCTTCTATGATTTGATTTTTCATTTCTTTATTTGTCATGGAAGGATGATGCAAATCATCAAGGCACGACTTTTCTAATATGAAATCTATTTGCTTTTTTTTGAAATTTCGTTTGAGTAAAACTTGTATGAAAATATCATCCCAATGTTTTCCGAATGAACCAAGACAACCGACATGAGTGTCGAAAAAATAATGGAACGGGTTGTCGCCCGGTAGTTTCTTTTTCCAATATGCTTCTCCAATGAATTGAATCAATGGTTTGTCATCAATGTAAAACTCATGAAAATCCCTGACCCTGATACGGTTGCCGGATTTTAATTGGATAATTGTTCCTTGTTCTTGGGTATGGCTTATCTCCTTGGTTTCTTTTTTCAATAACTTGATCTGCCGATTGATGTTATTTACTCGATGTAATGAAAGAACGGATGTTTTCATGAGCTTTGGTATTCTAATAGATGCTATCACGGAATCTTTTGTATAAAATAACGGTTTGGTTATACTCGATTTTTCATGATACTATCTGATCTTGGTGTTCTTTTTTATAACAATACGACCACAAGAAATGGTTTCCTCAATATGCGGTTCCAACCCCATTTTGTAATAAAGCGTTTGATCTTTTAACAGGAGTGCGGCCCTAGGCGTTCCCGTTGATTGGTATGAAAGTACGGCGACATAGAAAATATGTTCTTCACCCGGAGGGATAGATTTTTGAAATCCGGTGGATCTATTGAAATGAGTATCTAAATAAGACTTCATATTGCTTAGCCCATAGTTGTACAATGGTAGTCGGTCATATGTCAATATATCCGGAGGTAAAAAGAATTTGAAAAAGGCGTCTGATAAGGAAGAGATATGAATGGAGTCGGCCGGGAAATGAATGTCTATTTCTAATGGATTTTCAGTGTCATTGATGATTCGTGTCCAATATGCCGAGAAGAAGTACTGCCTGCCCGATGAATCGGAATATTGTTCTCCTTCATAAGTAATACTTCCCCCTTTCGGGAAACTGTTTTGTATGGTTATTGTTTTTCCGGAAGGAAATGAATATGTGGTATCTGTATAAATATATTTGTCTATCTCAAGGACAGTCGGTAGTCGAATGTTTTTTGGCTTTATAGTCTCCGGGATATTGGGTTCATCAGGGATGGGGGGCGACTGATTTTTAGAGCCACAAGCAGAAAATATTGCAGTCGCTAAAATCAATATGAAAATAAATTTATCTATTTTCAAAATATCGGTTTGGCTATACTCAATTTTTCGTGATAACATCTATTATCTTATTTCAAGTGTTGTCATTAGTATCGTTTTTGTCATATCCGAAATATTCTGCATAGTATTGGATTCCTTCGATGATGTGTTCTTCTATTTCTTGATTTGATTTTAAATATGCCATTATGTTTTCGTATCCATTGTAGAATAACCGATCTTTATATAAAGCGCAATTCGCATCGAAACCGGCGTCATTGTTGGCGCTCAATAATAATGGAATGTCTTCATAAAACCGTAAGTCCGCTAATCTGTCGTAACAGGTACTTAGAGTTTGGTTTGAAAATTCACCTTCATAACAGTTTTTGATTTCTTGTTGAAGAAGAAATCTCAATATTTTCGCATATTCAGGATTCTTGGTTTCGAATTTTTTACGGAGTAATTTGACGACTTCTTCCCGTTTTTTTTCGTTTAAATCGTAGCCGCCATCCCAAGGGCTCAAGTCCTCTTTGTTCCACTTGAAAACAATCTGCTTTAGAACATCATCGTCGGGTAATTCGGGTAAGGATTTTATTATTTCAGATACTATGTTTTCTTTGTTCATTTTACTCAGAGATATATGATTGATAGACTTGTTTGTCCCTAGAAATTAATTGATTGCATTCATTTTTTGAAATTCCATAAACCGGCACATACGCCAAGAATTCTATTTTTTAAATCATAGCACTTCGAACGCCATTCAATCAATCGATTTCCATTTTCCCTTTTTAAAAAATACGTTGTGAAATTTAGGAGATCTGAATACGAGATAAAAATCCCAAGATCCCCGATAAGTAGTAGGGTGGCCGGAAAGGATGTGGTGAGTGGGTTGTTCCATGTCAATTACAAGACGAGCGGATTGATAATATTCACTTGTTCGAACCGTACCTCGATACGTTTTTAATATGGTTTCGCCATCCGTTTCATAAAATAAAATGGAATCTTGTTCGGTGATTTTGAACCTGAAATGATTGTATTGCCAATCGGCTTGTTCTCCTTTGAAATATCCTCTGTGAATGACATATTCTCCGTGGTAATCCTCCTTGTCCAATATGATTTTAGAATTCCACCAATTCATAAAAAAGAGGAAGCCGATGAACAGGAAAATCGCCGCCCATATTATTCCTGCGATTTTTCCATATACTTTCTTTTTGGTAACTCCCCAAGCAACCACTAATATAATAGTGGAGGGGACAAGTATTGCAATAAGAAAGAAAAATAAGATGCTGAATCCCATGGTGTCGAAATTGTAAAATCAAAATAGGAGCTTTGTGTATATGAAAACAAAACAACTAGGAGAGACTTCTTGTTTTAATCGGACTCTATAAGTCGTATAAGTTGAACACTTTCTTCTTTGCTGTTGTCAAGCAATGATAAATAAGATTTGGCCTCGTCTACAATCAGCATTAAGTGCTTGATGAACGCTTTGGATTTGAGCCTTTGTATATTTTCTATCTTCTTGTTCCGTATATCTAAAATGTCATGGACTTCTTTGTCATACACTTCGACATAAATGTTGTCGTATAAATTTCCGTTGTAGACGGTTCGCTCATAAGATGTGTCGTATAAGTTGAATAATTCCCGTTTTAATTCAGTGCTGAACGCTTCGATTTCCCCTTGGGAAACCAATGCCTTGAATGTGCCGCTGACCGGAAAGAACGTAGGGCTTTTCCGTTGACGGAATAAGATGTCACTGATAAATTGCGTGTCCAATTCATTCCGTTCTATTTTTTCTATGACAGCGTTCAATTCGGTCACTTTTGTTTTTTGGGCGGCGATGATCCGATCTATGTTTTTCAGGTTTTCATTAATATCAATAATCAAACTCGTTCGGTATTCATTGTATTTTTTCTGTGTGCTGAAATTCGATGAACAAGTATTGATGCCGAAGGCGATTAAAATACCGATGGAGACGATGATGATTTCCCCGATGGCGTTTCGCCAATTGATGGTTCTCCCTTTTTTTGTCATTTGCCGTTTTTGTAAAGGTTCTATTTAAGAAAATGAACCCTTGTAATGAATGATGTTCGTGTGTCTACCGGTTTGCCGTTCAACATATACGGTTGAATGTATTTGATTTGGTGAATGGCGATAAGAATATCCCTGTTTGTATAAAAGTCCTGTCCTTTTTTAAAGCTAATGTTTTCCAAAGTACCGTTTTTCGATACAACACATTCGATAACAACCGT
>JAHDCE010000286.1 GCA_020630045.1 Saprospiraceae bacterium
AAAATCTTTCATGTGCTTGTAACTCAGGAAGCCATTCGATAAACTCAAGTAGTTTTTGTTCGTCTTTAATGATGGTGTAATTCATGGGAATCAGATGAGTAGTTTTTTTATTTGTTGTGATTTTTCAGAAAGATCTTTGTTTTCAAATAACCGCAACATTTCTGATGGATGGGCTAGTGTATCTATATTGTCTTCATTTGAATGATAATTACCCTTTTCATATTCACTAATTACATTTTTCACCTTGTTCTAGCATTTACTTTTTCTTTGTATTCAAATCCCGAAGCCAATCAATACGGTCTTGTACGGTTCTTCCTTTTTCATCTTGGATGTTGTAGTCGATGTCAAAACCTGCTTCTAATATTTGATTAAGCAGCTTCCATTGAAGATGTCTGAATACGATTCCTTCTATGGTCGTATAGGTCATCATTGGGAATTTGCCATCATATGCAGTATTGATATTTTGGCCACAAGATTCAATTAAATATTTGATGACATCAATATTTCGTGTTGAAATAAGAAGTCCTTCCGGATTTCCTCCTATCTCGATTAAATGTTTGATGGCTTCCAAGTGATTCACCCGTTTCAATTTTTCAGGTAACTCGAATCCTTCCTTCAATAAAAAGTCAATGATTGCCGGATAATTGATGTAATATTCCATTAAGCTCCGTTCATTGATTCGGTCACGGATTTCTTTAGGTTTTTTAAGAAAGCGATAGACTTCAATAAATCGTTGAAGTGTTTTTTCCTGATGTTGATCCGTCCATAAAAAATAATAGTTGAAGGAAAAAATTTTTTGAGGAACGAAATTTTCCGAAAAGGGAAGTACCCGGACATCTTTCATGGCTTCCGGGTCGAAGTGTTCGAGGTTGTCCATCATTTCCGTAAAGGAAGCATATTGCGTTTTGATAATGCCATCTCCCCCTGAATAGTTCGCATAACAAACCCTTCCGAATTCTTCGTCTTCACCACAATACAACAATAAATTTCCCCTTTCATTCAGACTGATGGAAAGTAACTTTCGAGGATCTAATTCGAATAATTCATCCTCATAATCATCAATCATCATCTCCATGATCTCTTCACCATTAGCAGTGGCGACGAGTTCTAGGTCTCCTATGCTGAACAGCCGTTCAATCGGAAAAATACCTAATCCGCGAGTTTCGCTTCTAGGCGTATCTGGGCGTATGACCCCACCATTGTATTGTAATAAGAATGCCTTGTAATCATCCGGAATACGGAACCCCCTCTGTTGTTCCAATTCAAGTATCCGTGCTTCGGTGGCCGGACCTTCTTCCGGGTGGATGTAATATTTGTGCATGAAAAATTAATCCGTGAAAGGATAATCTTCTTGGACATAATTGTCTGTCCAAAGTTCTTCGGCCGGTGGTAGTGGCGACTCTTCGGAAAACTTGACGGCGTCCGCGATTTCTGCTTTGATTTTAGCTTTGATCGCTTTTACCTCATCTTCCGCCTTGAACTTTTCGACCAAAGTTCTCTCTAGGGATTTGACCGGATCGCGGTCTTTGTAACTGTCCACTTCGTCCTTGGTTCTGTACTTGGCGGGGTCGGAGACAGAGTGTCCCTTGTATCGGTAAGTACGGATTTCCAAGAAGTAAGGCCCTTTGCCCGCACGGATGTGTTCGGCGGCCTTGAGGAAGGCTTCATGTACGGCTTCAGTACTCATACCGTCTACCGGTTCGCTCGGCATATCGAATGCCGATCCGACTTTATATATTTCGGTGACGTTACTTGTCCGTTCAACAGAAGTCCCCATAGCATATCCATTGTTTTCGCAAACGAAAATAACGGGCAGCTTCCAAGTCATCGCCATGTTAAATGTCTCATACAAGATACCTTGACGAGAACCACCGTCACCAAACATGGTGACGCAAAGGTTGTCCGTTCCTTTATATTTCTCAGCGAACCCGATACCGGCTCCGATACCGATTTGGGCGCCTACGATTCCATTACCACCAAAGTATCTTTTCTCCTTGGAGAAAAAGTGCATGGAACCACCTTTTCCTTTAACGCAACCGGTGAATTTTCCGAATAGCTCCGCCATACATTCTCGGCTGGTCATGCCTCTAGCCAAAGCGGTTCCGTGTTGGCGATAAGCCGTAACGACAGCATCTTCTTTTCGAATCCCGGTAGTCATGGCTGCGGCGATGGCTTCCTGTCCGATATAAACATGACAAAAACCGCGAATTTTTTGCTTGCCATATTCAACCAAAGCTCTTTCTTCGAACCTTCTGACTCGAAGGGCAGTTTCGTACCATCCTAGGTACATTTCCTTGCTATACTTGGGCTTGGTGGTTCTTTTTCTTCTTGTGGTATTGGTCGATTTCGCCATGACAGATTGTTTTCTTCAAAAATTCTTAGCTAAAGTAATTCAATTCGTTTGCTTCCGCATAAAAAATCAACAGAATTCGAAAGAGAATGTTATCCTTGTTAGAGACAAACTTGTTTAAGGATGGCGGCATGAGCGATAAATCTGGATTTTGTGTTGATTCAAGGCACGAAAACCGCCGCCTAGCACCGCTAAGCAAGGCTTTTCGGAACGCAGAATCAAGGCAAAAGGCAATTTTGTAGCCATGTGAGTCATCTTTAAACAAGTTTGATATATGGAGCAGGAAAAAAAACTAAGGATCGCTTATTCACCGGTGTACAAATATCGTTTGCCGGAAGGCCATCGTTTTCCGATGGTCAAATATGATTTGATTCCTAGGCAATTGATGTATGAAGGAACGGTTTCGGAAGACCAATTTTTTCATCCGGATCGCTTGTCGGATGAGGTGATTTTGAAAACCCATGATGAAGGGTATTGGAATCGCCTGAAGTCCTTGTCGCTTTCTCCCAGGGAAATCCGAAAGATAGGATTCCCGCTAAGGGAAGACCTCGTCACACGTGGTACCCATATCGCCCAAGGAACAATTGATTGTTGTCGAATTGCCCTAGAGGATGGAGTGGCGATGAATGTTGCGGGAGGAACCCATCATTCATTCCGAAATCATGGTGAAGGTTTTTGTTTGTTAAATGATTTTGCGATTGCCGCCACCCATTTGCTGGATACGGGAGAGGCTCGCAAAATTTTGATTGTCGATTTGGATGTCCATCAAGGAAATGGAACGGCGAGTATATTTAAAAACGAACCCCGCGTCTTTACATTCAGCATGCATGGAGCAAAAAACTACCCGACTCAAAAGGAACAATCCGATTTGGATGTAGGACTACCGGACGGAACAAAAGATGATTTCTATCTAAATACATTGAAAGAAATATTGCCGGATTTGATTCGGAATGAAGCACCGGATTTGATTATGTATTTGTCAGGAGTGGATATTATCGCTTCTGACAAATTAGGGCGTTTGTCGGTTTCCATGCAAGGGTGTAAGGCTCGTGATCGCTTCGTGTTTGAGTGTTGTTTGGAGGCCGGTGTTCCTGTTGCCGTAAGTATGGGAGGGGGATATTCTCCTAGGATTGCGGATATCGTGGAGGCTCATTCCAACACTTTCCGCCTTGCGGCGAATTTGTTTTTTTAATTCCCTCTTTCTGTAAAGAAATAATTTTTAGAAGTCGTCCCTTGTAGTTGGATACGAATACCACGGTTACAATTTTCTTCCGGGGAATCAATTATTTCATGAATCGGGTAATTTTCATCATTGGGAAATATTTGTAAAAAAAAGGTTTCCATCCCTTGGTCTGAAACACTGATTGCTTTGTATTGAAGATGAGTTTCTCCTTGGTGTCGGATTTGTTGGCGGATAAGCACTTCGATACCGCTTTCACAAATCAGGTCATGAAATTCTATCAAGAAAGACGTTCCGGGTTGCCGATCGAAATGGGCGTTTTCGTCTTGGGGTATTTCTTCTAGGGATTCAACCTCCAATACATGGGTGTAGAATTGCCCGTCCAATTCCGTAAAGATTAAATGGTCTTCTGTTCGGTCTCCTGTAAAATCTTGGTAATAGAATTTGAATACGGGAGTATCGGTTTCTTCGATTCCGATATCATTATAGATGTAATTTAGGATGTCATCATAAACATCCTTTTGGGGGGGAAGACATTTTCCGAAAAGGAGGAAGAAAAACAAACAAAAGAATAATGGGAATAACCTCATTCTCCGGTAACCAGATCAAATTTGAATTGCATTCTTTCGACCACTGGATACCCATACTTTTTATCCGTATTTTTAAGGATGACGTCCACATCAATAACTTCGCTATGGTCTTTACTCGTCGAATCGAATTCCAAGTAGACATTGCCTTTTCCTCCGGGTTTTATTTTGGTAGTGGTATGTTCATTTGAAGTGCACGAACAAGCGGAAACCAAATCTATTTCAACGACTTCTTCACTGGTATTGGTGAACTCTACATTGATTTTTCTTTTTTCACCCTTAGTCACTTGTCCCAAATCCACAAACCTTTCTGTGAAAGTGATGAGTGTAGTAGGGTCGATGTCCTCAGCGAATTGGACTTCTGATTTGTAACCCGTCCCGCCTTGCTTGATTTTACAAGCAGAGAATAGGATACCGGTTGAAAATAATAGGAGCCAGAAATATCTCATGTCGAATTTAATTTACAAGTTCAAAACTTGGACTTAAAAATACGGCTTCGGGTTGCTTCACCGCAAGTGATTTATACGAATTTGATATTCATTAACTCAATTTGGCGGTCGCTTCAGAAATCCGTCTTATCGCTTCTTGTAAATCTTCTTCTGAAGATGCATATGAAATTCGGAAACAATTTTCAGCGCCAAAAGCATTGCCGGTAACTACTGCGACATGTGCTTCTTGTAAAAGGTACTCGCAAAAATCATCAGCGTTGTTGATTTTGTAACTTCCGGTAGAAGTACCGAAAAAATCACTGATGTCCGGAAATATATAAAAAGCTCCTAGTGGTCGATTGACTTTCATGCCTTTGATTTTACTGAGTCCCTCGATCACCAAATCCCTCCTTTTTAGGAACGCGGCCCTCATATTGTCAGTGGCGTCCATTTTTGCTTCCAAGGCATATGCGGCGGCCTTTTGTCCAAACGCATTAGCACCAGAAGTGAATTGACCTTGCATTTTGATGCATGCTTGGGCAATCCATTTTGGAGCTCCGATATAACCCAATCTCCATCCGGTCATTGCAAATCCTTTCGAGAATCCGTTGACTGTCACCGTCCTGTCTTTTACTTCGGGAAAAGACCCGATACTGACGTGTTTGCCGGTAAAGTTGATGTATTCATAAATTTCGTCAGAGACAATATATAAATCATCATGTTCGGCTACCAATTTTGCAATGGCATGCAATTCTTCTTTTAGGTAAACCGACCCGGTAGGATTACAAGGAGAACTGAATAAAATTAGTCGGGTTTTTTCTGTAATCGCTGCTCTTATGCGATCTACCGGGACTTTATAGTCTTCTTCAATGGAAGATTTGAGGATGACGGGTTTAGCGCCGGCAAGTTTGACGATTTCGCTATAAGTCACCCAGAAAGGCGCAAGGATAATGACCTCATCTCCTTCATTTAATAAGGAAAGGCTGATATTGGCCAAGGATTGTTTTGCACCGTTGGAAACCACGATTTGATTTAAATCGAATTCGAGGTCGTTGTCTCTTTTGAATTTGTTTTGAATGGCCTTGACCAAGTCAGGTAAACCGGGCACCGGCGTATATTTCGTAAAACCGTCATCCAATGCTTTTTTGGCGGCATTCTTAATGTGTTCCGGTGTGTCAAAGTCAGGTTCGCCAAGGCTTAAACTGATGACATTATGTCCTTCTGCCCTTAATTCCCGGGCCATTCTACTCATTTTTATGGTAGCGGATTCGGACAATTGGTTGATACGGTTGGATAGAAGATGGTTGGTTTCCATATTATTCGACTTCAACTGAATTATCTACTAAAATTTGAAGCGCAAAGTTAATCCGATTCTGAACAAATGTCCGGTTATTTTTAGGTTGTTTATTAGATGTTATCACGAAATTTTTTGTATGAAAGACGAATCGTTATTTTGGGAATCACCGAGGCATTCGCCGCAAA
>JAHDCE010000287.1 GCA_020630045.1 Saprospiraceae bacterium
GTAGCTACGGCTATGCTTTGCGGCGAATGCCTCGTCTATTCCCAAAATAACGATTCGGCTTGCATACAAAAAATTTCGTGATAACATCTATTGGTTTCAATTTTCTTCTTTGTCATTTCGCTATCATCCTTCCACTCCACTTTATGTCAAATACGTTTCAAATGAATCCGGTCAAACCCTTTACCCTACTCCTACTTTCTGTCCTTTTCTTTGTTTCTTGTCAGACAAAAGAAGAAAACACCCTCCGTCAAAACGCAAAGAACAACTTGGCAGAAATCCAATATTTGGCGAGTATTACCGGTAAATGGATCAGTCTATACAATTATGAAGAACCTTTTTCCACCTTATACAAGACGGACGAAAAACAACAAGAACGAATAGAAATCAGAAAAGGAATCTCTGAATATTTCAATCAATATGGTTTCCGGACAAAGAAATGGTAGGAGAAACCCTTTTCCATCAATTTTACTTGGCGGCTACCGAAAATACTGAAGATGAAGCTTTCCATAATGACTATATGGAATCCTTAATCAACCTTCGAACCGCCGATAAAATAGAGACCAAAACCTATGCGGAATGCGTAGACAGGGTTTTATTTATTTCAAAAGGCGAACAAATCATGGGAACATTGGTCCATTTTAATGAAAATCGTGATGTCGTGCCGGCAGCGCCTATTCAAAACCCATCTCAAGTCGATATGATTCGAAATACTATCGGCCTACCTCCATATGAAGCGTTTTTAGCTCAACTAAAAAAGAAACATCAATGGGATGGTGCCATATTTTGCAAGGATGTAAACTCGAAATGAACAAGAGTGAGACAACACTGAATCATCATACCTTGTCATAAACACAAGTATCGAGAATATGCCGATAGTAATTTTCATAATGCGGCAGCACATGAGCCAAATCGAATCGACGCGCTTGTTCCAAAGCATTGGATTTGAATTGTAAATGACGCTCCTCGTCCTTCAATAAGGAAATGGCGTGTTTGGCCATGTCCTCGACATCACCCACTTCGCTCAGATACCCAGTCTGTCCATGAATATTCACCTCCGGCAACCCTCCGATATTGGAAGAGATAACCGGGACTTGACAAGCCATCGCTTCTAGGGCGGCCAAACCGAAGCTCTCGCTTCCGGAAGGCATCAGGAACATATCCGAAATGGACAATAGGTCTTCGACGGCTTCTTGTTTTCCTAGGAAACGGATTTCGTGGCACAAGCCGATTTCACGGCACAACCGCTCGACATTACTCCTTTCCGGCCCGTCGCCGATTAGCAACAATTTGCATTTGACCTCCTTGTAAATTTCTTGGAAAATCCGAACGACATCATCCACACGTTTTACCTTTCGGAAATTGGAAGTATGAACCAGTATTTTTTCTCCATTAGGAGCAATCGCTTTCTTAAAGTGTTCTTTATTGGAACGCTGAAAGCGATCCATATCTATGAAATTGGGAATAACTTCAATCTCTCCTTTCACATCAAAGTTGCTCAAGGTATCCTTACGCAAGGATTCGGAAACCGCCGTAACACCGTCCGACTTGTTGATGGCGAAAGTAACGACCGGTTTAAATGCGGGATTGTTTCCGACAAGGGTAATATCGGTTCCGTGTAATGTGGTAATAACCGGAATATATCGCCCTTCGGCCAGCAAAATCTTTTTGGCCAAATAGCCGACCGTAGCATGAGGGATGGCATAATGCACATGAAGCAAATCCAATCCGGCATTTTTGACCACATCCACCATTTTACTGGTCAAGGCCGTATCATAAGGGGGGTACTGGAACAAGGGATAATCGTCATTCCTTACTTCGTGGTAATAGACATTTTCTTGGAAAGCCGTCAACCTCACAGGTTGCCGATAGGTAATGAAATGAATATCGTGCCCGCGTTTAGCAAGACCTTTTCCCAACTCGGTGGCGATAACGCCACTACCTCCATATGTCGGATAACAAACTACTCCTATTTTCATGTATTCCCGGTTTATACCAATAATCAATGCAAATAAAAGATATTAGTTCTAATCCAAGGAAAGGAAATGGGATGAATGTCAAACTTTGGACGATTCTGAAAATACTGTGACCGCTTCCTGAATGGCTTCAATCACAGTATCAAAGGCGGCTGGCGATATACAATAAGGCGGCATGAAGTAAATCACATTTCCTAAAGGTCGTAATATCAATCCTCGGGAGAGGAAGAAACGATACAGTTCATCTCTTCTCGAACTAAAATAAGACGTCGCTTCACCGGTATCGAATTCCAAGGCGAGAATGGTTCCTCTCACCCTTACATCTTTCAGGCCCGGAAATTCCTTCCGGAAATGGATTGCCGCTCGGTTTTGGGCATCTGCCAAACTTTGTATTTTATCCAGATATCCTTCGGATTCAAAAATATCCAAACTGGCAAGGGCAGCCGCACATCCTAGGGGATTTCCTGTAAAGGAATGGCCATGAAATAAGGCCTTCATTTTATCATCCGACCAAAATGCATTGTAAATCTCATCGGTGCAAGTCGTGAGCGACAGGGGCAACGTCCCTCCCGTCAATCCTTTCGATAAGCAATAAATGTCCGGTTTGTTTTCCAAATAATCGGTTGCGAACATTTTTCCTGTCCGGTAAAAACCGGTCATCACTTCATCGGCGATGCACAAGACGCCGGCCTTGCGGCAAATGGCCACCATTTCATCCAGTACCCAAGGCTCGTACATGATCATCCCTCCCGACCCTTGCACCAAAGGTTCGAATATGAAACAGGAAACATCACCGTTTGCTATGATATTCCCGAACTGCTCCAATACGTCATTTTCCCTTCCGGGAACGGGCGTCGGCACACGCTCCACCTCAAAGAAATAATCGTGGAATGGAATATTGAATCCGTGCTTGGCTCCGGCCGACATAGCGCCGAAGGTGTCACCGTGATAAGCGTTTTCAAGTGCCACGATTCGAGGTCGTTTTTCTCCTTGGTTGTAAAAATATTGAATCGCCATTTTCAAGGCGACTTCCACTGCCGTGGAACCGTTATCGGAAAAGAAAACCTTCCCTTGGTTGTCTGGCAAATGCCCTAGGATACGTTCCGCCAATTCCACCGCCGGCGGATGGGTGAATCCGGCGAAAATGACATGTTCCAATGTTTGGAGTTGCTTACTGACACAAGCGGCGATATGCGGATGTGAATGCCCGTGGACATTGACCCACCAAGAAGAAATGGCGTCCAAATATTGGTCGCCGTTTTCCGTATACAAGTAAGTGCCCTCGCCCCTGACGATGCCCAAATGTTCATCTGCCGTTTTCATTTGCGTAAAAGGGTGCCAGATATATTGTTTGTCTTTTTGTATCAAATTCATGGGGCAAAGATAGACAGGCTAAGGAGAACAAGGGAATGATCATTAATTCCCATACCAATCCACCTCCCGCTCTATCAAAATCCCTTCTAACGATTCTCCTTGGTTCTTCATTTTAAAACACTCCGTTTCGTGTCGACTTTGGGGGCCACCACCGATACGGATTAGCCGATCGATATACTTAATGAACGCTTCGGATTCATCTCCGAATCGGTCGCCCTCTAATATGACTTTTTGGACTGAATATACCCCACTCCGAACTTTCAATGCTTGTCGGGCGGAAAAGCCGACGGTAATAAATCCGTATTTATCGGCGAGTTCATAAGCGATTTTCGGTACACCGGAATTGGTGTAACCACTTACGATTTCAATCGCAATTCCATCATTGGAATGAGCCTGCTGAATCTCATGAAAAATCGCATCCAGTAACTGATAAGCTGTCTTTTTATCGAATTGATTCCGACTGAATCCTACGACTCCGTATTTCAATTTTTCTTTCATGACACACTACAACATTTTCTTGAATAAGTCTTCGTCATCTCCACACAATTCTTTGAGTCTGGCAACCCAATGTTTCGATTTGATTTTAAATACGATCGGATAGTTTCCTTTTTTACCACCCCGACCTTTAAAAACCACTCCTTCCTCAGTCATGCCGGGCAGTTCTCCTTGTTTAATCAACTCGATGGTCTTTTCATCTAGCCTTCCTGAAAACAGGACGGGGGGAATTCCAAGGTGTTCATATTCTTCAACGAATTCTACAGGGTGAACCAATCCTTTTTTGTAAATCATCAAATCAATAAGAACGGCCTCTTTATGGTCTTCCAACTCATGACGACCGGCGAATGATTGTTGTCCGAAAAATTCGAAAAAACAGGTGACTTCCTTGTATTTCTTTGCTAGGAATATTTCCGTAAGGGCTTGTTCATATTTCGTTGTGATTAAATCAATAGAAGCACCTAAATATTTGTGGTCTTTATTGAGTTTGAGTGTCCTTGTTCCGAATTCTACAAAACCTTTTTCCGACTGTTTCCAAAAGGCTCTGATATTGGAGCCGTCCAACTTATCAAACCCAATGACATCCACCTCGGTATTGACCTTGGTTCCTATGGACGGATATTTTTTCATTTTATTTATTTGAACAAATTCTCTATAAAAAAATGCTAGCCACCGGGCGGTGACTAGCATTAAAAGGAATAATTATCCAATCAAGTTCCGAACACCTTCAAAAAACTGTCCTTTTGTAAGGTATTCAAGGAGAAATCATAATCGGCGGCATCCGCTTTCTTTACGATTTCACCTCCCAATTCAGTAACAATTTCTCTGAACGAAATCGGGTTGCTCCATTGTTGGAACAATGCCTTGGTCGCCAATTTTGAAATTTCGGAATTTCCGGATACATGTGATTGTCCGGCACCAAAATTCAGAATTACAAAATATTGATTCTTCTTATCAGGAATCAACATTCCCAAAATCGTTTGTCTTTGGACAGATTGACACTTGGCCTCTACAAATAATTTATTCGGATCCATCATATAACTATTGTCGATGTCGTCACCTTTACCGACAATGATTTTATATCCACAATTGGCGGAACCCGAGAACACATTGTTCTTTACCAAAGTAGGATGCGAAAGTCCGTTTTGAGCATACAAATATTCGACGGCTCCATTCGGCGCATCCGTAATGTCACCGGAGTACATCAAGTTGCCGGCTCCTTGCTTGTAACTCGCGTTCCAACCGATTTTTCCGGCGATATTCAAACCCGACAAATCCAAATCGCGTGCACCCCATTCGTTTTCCCAATAGATACCGACTGCTAATGATTTTCCGAAAAACTTACTACCTGTCGGAATATTTCCGACATACATTTTTTCGGAAGTCGGCAAGGCGAATTCGACACCATAAGGTAGGAAAAACTTCTTTCCGGAAAGGCTAAATCTCTTCTTCAAATATTGGAATAAGAAATCGTAATTCGGCCATACCGCACCGGAGACTTTATTGTTTTTCACGAATGACTTACCATTGCGAATTCGATAGGCGAATGCGTACTGACCATGCATACGAGTATGACAAGCAGACAAGGCCTTGAATAAGGCGAATGGCGTGGCATTGTCCAACCAATGCGTATCGCTTTCGGTCAATACCATACTCGTCACAAAATTCAACGGATTCGATACCATCGGTTTGTGATGGGTTTTAGACAATTTCGAAATCTTGTTGATGGTCTTCGGACACTTGTTTTTAAATGCCAAAAACAAAGGCTTGAAACGATTGAAGATACCGGCCATTTTCTCCAAACCGAATTGCTCGAATTGAACGGCAGGATTATACTTGGAGGTGCTAATCGCTTCGATGGCTTCCTTGTTCTTAATCAATAAAGATTCTCCTGTTGCCCGATAAATGATATATCGGAAAAATGCCATCGTGTCTTTAGGAACGACTCCATACAAATCGGCGATTTTGATGATGGCTTCCTTGTTACGGATGTTTTCATCACCGGTAAAATTGTAGGAAAGGTCATCCACCAATATGGATATGATATCATCTATGGTTTCTTCCTTTAAGGCAATACCGGACTGTAACAAACCCAAACACTTAGCGGTCATTTGTTCCTTGGTATATGCTTTTACGACTTTGAATACAATCTTGAGTCCCGGCACTTCCAAAACTTC
>JAHDCE010000288.1:0-3925 GCA_020630045.1 Saprospiraceae bacterium
CGAATACACGAATGATCAGCCAATTCGGTTCCACGGCCTGCAAGGCATTGTTCCAATGTAATGACTGTTTGGAGCCCTTCGATTATTTCAAATGCCTCAAATAAAAAACGAACAAATCAACAAAACCAACCTTAGATCGACATGAGCCAGACCATACTTTTTACCAAGCAAAACAACTACGCCAAAATCACCCTCAATAGACCCAAAGCTTTCAATAGTTTCAACCAAGAAATGGGAGAAGCTTTCCTTGAAGCATTGGATGATTGTGCATCAGACCATCAAGTCCGAGCGGTTCTCATAACAGGTGAAGGAAGGGCGTTTTGTGCCGGTCAAGACCTCGTAGAAGTGACCGATCCGGAGTTGAATCCCGGATTCAGGAATTTACTTGAAAAAAGATATGGAGCCATCATTCGCAAAATGCGGAATCTTGAAAAGCCGGTCATTTGTGCCGTCAACGGAGTCGCTGCCGGAGCGGGCGCCAATATCGCCTTGGCGGGAGACATCGTAGTCGCACATGAAAAAGCGAGTTTCCTCCAAGCGTTCAGCGCCATCGGATTGATTCCGGACAGTGCGGGAACATTCTTCTTACCTCGATTGGTGGGCTTCCAAAAAGGACTCGCTTTAGCGATGATGGGGGACAAAGTCCCTGCCGCTGAAGCGGAACGAATGGGAATGATATACAAAGTTCTTCCCCTAGAAACATTTCAAGAGGAAACGGAAAAACTAGCAAGTAAAATCGCTTCAATGCCCACAAAAGGATTGGTTTATACCAAAAAGGCGTTCAACGCTTCATTGCATCAAAATTTAAACGAACAACTCGACCTGGAAACGGAGTACCAACTCGCTTGTTTTGACACCGAAGATTACAAGGAAGGAGTCGCAGCTTTTCTAGAAAAAAGAAAACCCGTTTTCAAGGGGAAATAAACCGAATTTAAATCAAGAATCATGAAAGTAGGAGTTATCGGAGCCGGAACGATGGGGAGCGGAATCGCTCAAGTCGCATCCACTGCCGGATGTGAAGTCGTATTGTTCGATACCAATCGGGCAGCTATTGAAAAAAGCGGGACGAAGCTGACTAAAATTATGGCTCGGCTGGTCGAGAAAGGAAAGTATGATGCCAGCAAAGCCAAGGGTATCCAAGATCGAATTAGCTACATCACCTCCTTGGCAGATTTCAAAGGATGTGATTTAGTAATCGAAGCGATTATAGAAAATCCGGAAATCAAAAAGAAAGTCTTTTCAGAATTGGAAAGTCATGTGTCCAAAGAATGTATCATCGCTTCCAATACCTCCTCCTTGTCCATCGCCTCCTTGGCGGCGGCATGTAACAATCCGGAACGATTCATCGGAATCCATTTTTTCAATCCGGCACCACTCATGAAGTTGGTGGAAATTATCCCTGCTATACAAACCAGTGATGACGTTTGCCGAAAGGCAAAACAAACAATAGACGATTGGGGCAAGCTAACCGTGTTGGCAAAAGATACGCCGGGCTTTATCGTCAATCGAGTAGCCCGTCCATTTTATAGCGAAGCCATCCGGATATATGAGGAAGGCATTGCCGATTTCGCAACCATCGACTGGGCGATGACCGAAATAGCTGGTTTCCGTATGGGGCCGTTCACCTTGATGGATTTCATCGGAAATGATGTGAATTATACCGTTACCGAAACTGTCTTCAAAGCCTTTTTTTACGACCCGAGATACAAGCCTTCATTCACACAGAAACGTTTGGCGGAAGCCGGATTCGACGGTAGAAAAGCGGGTAAAGGATATTATGATTATAGTGAAGGCACTACTAAACCCGAACCCAATAAAGACCCGATGTTAGGCTCCATGATTGCCAATCGAATCGTCACAAGACTAATGAATGAAGCTGCCGATGCCCTTCATTTCAATGTCGCGACCAAGGAGGACATAGACTTGGCGATGACCAAAGGAGTGAATTATCCGAAAGGCTTGCTTGCTTGGGCGGACGAAACCGGGATTGACGAAATAGTAGCCCGCATGGACACTTTGTTTGAAGAATATCGGGAAGCACAATATAGATGCAGCCCGCTATTACGGAAAATGGCAAGAAACGGAGAACGGTTTTTTAACGAATCCGCCACCACTGTTTCCTAGGATGAAACCCGTAGACATACCCGGAGCAGTGTTCCACAAAATGATGGAAACCGATTATTTCAGCCAATGGATGAATATCCGGTTGGAAGAAATCGGAGCGGGCAAATGTCGATTGAGAATGGAGGTTCGAAAAGAAATGCTCAATGGCTTTGGCATCATTCACGGAGGTGTTACTTTCGCCTTGGCTGATAGCACATTGGCATTCGCATCCAATTCACACAATCGATTGAGCGTGTCCCTGAACGTTGCCATGAGTTATGTCAAATCGGCAAAGGAAGGCGACGTGCTGGTCGCTACTGCTACCGAACAAGTACTAGGCGGCAAAACCGGAACCTATGATGTTGAGGTCGTCAACCGATCATCCGGGCAAAAGATCGCCCTCTTTCGAGGAACCGTTTATCGAACTTCCAAGGAAGTCATAGAAACTGATTCTAAAGAAATATAAAAGTCGAATAGATGAAAGATGCATTCATCATTGATGGGATAAGAACCCCCATCGCCAAGTTTAAAGGCACCTTGTCCTCCATCCGAACGGACGACTTAGGAGCTTTGGTCATTAAGGAATTGGTGGAGCGTAATGCCACTATTCCCAAAGACGCATATGATGACGTGATTTTCGGATGTGCCAATCAAGCAGGAGAAGACAACCGGAATGTAGCGAGAATGTGCTTGTTATTGGCCGGATTGCCCTATACCGTGCCCGGCGAAACCGTGAACCGATTGTGTTCTTCCGGACTCTCTTCGATTATCCATGCGAACCGAGCCATCAAAGCCGGAGACGGCGATTTGTTCATTGCCGGAGGAGTGGAACACATGACAAGAGGGCCGTTCGTCATTTCAAAAGTTTCCTCCGCTTTCGGACGGGATGCTCAAATGCACGATTCCTCCTTCGGTTGGCGATTCGTCAATAAGAAACTACATGAAATGTATGGAACGGACGGCATGGGTGTCACCGCTGAAAATCTGGTAGACCAATACAACATCAGTCGCGAAGATCAGGATATGTTTGCCTACCGTTCGCAAATGAAAGCGGCCGAAGCCCAAAAGAATGGAAGGTTGGCGAAAGAGATCGTACAAGTATCCATTCCGCAACGCAAAAAAGACCCCATCGTCTTCGCCCAAGATGAATTTATTCGCCCGGGAACGACACCGGAAATATTAGCGAAATTAAGACCCGCATTCCGCAAAGCGGAAAACGGAGGAACCGTCACCGCCGGCAATGCTTCAGGATTGAACGACGGAGCGGCCGCGACATTAGTAGCTTCGTCCGATGCGATTAAAAAATATGCTTTGAAACCAATAGCACGAATCGTTTCCTCGGCAGTAATCGGAGTCGAACCGCGTATCATGGGTATCGGTCCCGTCAACGCATCGAATAAAGCATTGGCGAAAGCCGGGCTTACCATGGATGACATGGACGTCATCGAATTGAATGAAGCCTTCGCTTCACAAAGCTTAGCCTGCATCAGAGAATGGGGATTAAAGGACGATGATCCGCGAATTAACCCGAATGGCGGCTCCATCGCAATCGGCCACCCCCTAGGAGTGACCGGAGCCAGAATCGCATATTCCGCCGCCCTAGAATTGTCCCTTACGGGAAAAAAATACGCATTGGTCACCATGTGTGTAGGTGTCGGCCAAGGCTATGCGGCCATCTTAGAACGTGTATAGAATCATTAAAGGCATTCGTCCCCATAGGAGACGAAATACGAATATAAAAGCGCCCCATCGGGGCCGCCCGTCTATAGAAAAAGGGATGTGAGAAAAAAAGCGCCCCATCGGGGCCGCCCGTCTATAGAAA
>JAHDCE010000288.1:4025-6018 GCA_020630045.1 Saprospiraceae bacterium
AGAAAAAGGGATGTGAGAAAAAAAGCGCCCCATCGGGGCCGCCCGTCTATAGAAAAAGGGATGTGAGGAAAAAAACGCCCCATCGGGGCCGCCTGTCTATAGCATTATATGAAATTGTTTATATTTTTAAACCCAAGTCAAACCACCCATTATTATGCCCAATACATTCACCCAAATGTATGTTCAGGTAGTATTTGCCGTAAAATATCGAAAGGCGATGATACCCAAGAATAAAAAAGAAGAATTGCATAAATATATCACCGGAGTTGTTTCCAAAAGAGGACAAAAGGTGATAGCCATTCATGCAATGCCGGATCATATTCATATTTTAATTGGGATAAAACCTGATATAAAATTATCCGATTTAGTAAGGGATGTTAAAGTAGCATCCAGCCAGTTTGTTAATCAAGAAAACTGGACGAATCAAACATTTAGATGGCAAGGAGGATTCGGAGCATTTACATATTCACAATCGCAACTAAAGCGAGTGATTCGATATATTGATAATCAAGAATTACATCATTCTAAATTACCATTTGAAAAAGAATACAAGGGATTGTTAGATAAATTTGAAGTGTCTTATCAAGAAGAATACCTATTCAAGGAATTAGCCTAAACGGAAGACTTCAAAAGCAAATACCTTCAGTCTCTTAAATAAAAAAATAACCATGACGAAATTAGGAAATTACATACTAGGCAACTGGATAGAAGGAGATGGAGACGGCAAACCCCTATTCGATGCCGTTACCGGAGATGTCGTCGCCCACGCTTCGACGAAAGGGCTTGACTTCGGAGAAATATTGGAATACGGTCGCCGTGTCGGTGGCTCCAAAATTCGTAAAATGACCTTTCAGGAACGCGGACTCATGCTAAAAGCATTGGCCTTGCACCTGACAAGCATCAAAGATAAATTCTACCCGATCAGCTACCGAACCGGAGCCACCAAGGTCGATAGCTGGATCGACATCGAAGGAGGATTCGGAAACCTATTCGCCAATGCGTCCTTAAGACGTAATTTTCCCAATCAACCCTTCCATGTCGATGGAGACATGGTGGATTTGTCCCGAGGAGGAGGATTCATCGGTCACCACATCATGGTGCCCAAAGAAGGCGTAGCAGTGCACATCAACGCATACAATTTCCCCGTATGGGGAATGCTGGAGAAATGCGCCGTCAATTGGATGGCCGGCGTACCCGCAGTAGTAAAACCGGCGACCGCCACTTCATTCTTGACCGAAGCCGTTGTCCGTGAAATCATCGCCTCCGGAATTTTACCCGAAGGAGCATTACAATTGATTTGTGGTTCGGCCCATACCATATTGGATACCGTCATGTCGCAAGACGTCGTCACATTCACCGGTTCGGCAGATACCGGACGGATGCTCAAAGCTCACCCGAGAATCATCGAAGAAGCCGTCCCGTTCAATATGGAAGCGGACTCGTTGAACTGCTCCGTCCTAGGAGAAGACGCCGTTCCCGGAACTGAAGAATTCGATTTGTTCGTCAAGGAAGTCCGGAAAGAAATGACGGTCAAATGTGGCCAGAAATGTACTGCCATTCGCCGTATTATGGTACCCGAAAACCTAGTGGAAGACTTCCAAATCGCCCTAGGGAAATCCCTCTCGAAAGTAACCATCGGCGACCCGACACTGAAAGAAGTGAGAATGGGAGCCTTGGCAAGTAAAGCACAAGTGACCGAAGTCCGTGATCGGGTGAAAGAACTTGCACGAACCGCAGAAATCGTATATGGAAACTTAGACACCGTAGACTTGCTAGGAGCGGACGCACAGAAAGGAGCCTTCTTGTCACCCGTATTATTACGAGAAGACAATCCGCACAAAAACATTGCCGTCCATGAAGTAGAAGCATTTGGTCCGGTCAGTACCATCATCCCATATAAAGGAATCGATGATGCCGTCCAATTGGCGAAAATGGGTAAAGGTTCATTGTGTTGTTCCATCGCTACTTACGATGATAAAATCGCAAGGGAATT
>JAHDCE010000289.1 GCA_020630045.1 Saprospiraceae bacterium
ATTCCCTGATTATTTATGGCCGGGTACTTACTTATCTAAGGATTTTTATTTGTAACAACATTTATTGTACTTAGTATACCTCCTAATAAGATGCTTTGACAAATCTCTCTGTAATGACGATTTTTCCGTTTGTCCTTCCGGACAAAATGTAATTTCCATCATTCAGCTCTCCAACCCTGAAGGTATGCCGATTCGTACCGATTTGACTTTCTTTTGGAATTTTCATCACTGTTCGACCAAGCAAATTGATGATTTCATATTCAATGGTTCCTTGCGTATCGGAAGTGAATGAAACATTAACCGACGTAACACAAGGGTTGGGGAACATATGGACTTGGTAAGTGTCGGATGTTCGATTGATGATTACAAGGGTTGTAGTGAAAAACACTACCGTTTCCGACCAAGGCGACCATAGTCCTGACGAACATCTTGCTTTAATCCTGAACTCATAATATTTAAAAAGAGTCAAAAGAGTAGTGTCGATGCTTCTCCAAGGATTGGGAGAGGTGATGGTTGTCCACGAAGAGGTTCCTTGTTCCCTGTACGAAATACTGTATTTATCCGCTCCCGGAACACCATCCCAAGTCAAGAAATAATGTGTGTTTCCATTGGTTCCGGGATTGAAAAATTCAATACTATTTGCATCGACAGTAGGGCAATCCGTTTGAAGCCATACTTTGATGGGGGTAAAGCTAGACCACCCATATTGGCATTGTTTCCGGATTCTATAATGATGAATGAGTCCGGGAGTCAACCCCGTCAGTGTTATTTCATTGTTGGTGACATGTACGGTCTCCCAAGGAGTAAGGGTACTTCCGATTCTGTATCTTGTTTGTACTCGCCATTTAATAGCAGTTGTGTCGTCCTCCCATGTGATATGTGCGGTTTCTGGTTCAGGAACCACGACAGTATCTTGTGTAACGGGCAGACAAGGCGGAACGGTGATTTCAATGGTGTCGCATGAGGTACTTGAATATCCATGTGCTAAATTGGTTACTGTAAGACAGACAGGATATTCCCCGGTAGAGGGGAAGAGAGCGTCAAAACTTGCTTCCGTGTTTCCTTCTACATAAGGGTTGCCTGACCAATAGTGGCCGATAGGGTCGGGAACCCCGTTTGTGTAGCTGAGCCCTAAAGGAACAATGAAACCACCTCCTGTATCATTGGGGACGTCATCTTCAATTACGATTTCAGCTCGTGGGGTACATTCTGAAAAGTAAAAATTAAAAGTTTCTGAGGTTATACAAATGCCATCAGTCGACGTCAACGTATATGAATAATTGCCGGTAGATAAAGTCGAAATATCCGCAGTAGCTACGATTCCGGATATTCCCGGGGTGATTCCCGGCCCCTCCCAAGTATAGTTATAGCCGGGATCGGTTAGTGAAGAACTACCTTCTAGGAGTAGTGTTCCGTCTTCAAGGCAAGTTATTGGGTCTGTATTTAAAACAGATAATTCCGGAGTTGGATTGATGGATACTGTTAAAAAATCTTCTGCTTCACAGGTGCCATCATTACCCGTAATGGTATAAGTGTATTCTCCGGGAGCCAAGCTTCCGGCATCTAAATAAACAGATGGTCCGGAGGTGTTTAGCAATCCGGGGCCTATCCAAGAATAAAAGTTGCTCGGGTCACCTGAAACGGATAAAGTTGTAAATGAATCTCCTTGACAAATATCTTGGTCGTTGGGAATAATTGCTAGGGGTTCTTCTATGGTGAGGTATGCGATTTCCGTAGAAGAACAGCCATCGTTTACAGCGGTAATCGAATATCCATAAGTGCCCGGTGCCAAGGAGGACGTATTGACTGTTATATTGTTTCCTGTGGTGTTTGTTGCTATGCCTGGTCCATTCCAAATTAAATTACTACCGGTGTCTTCTGATGCGAAAAGAAAAGCAGAGGTTTCGTCTTCACAAATAGTAACGTTACTTGTTAAAATTTGGGGAGTGGGAGTGATGGTTAGGGAAATAGATTCCGTATTTGAGCATGTACCGTTATCCGCAGTGACTGTATAAATATATATTCCACTAGACAGCTCGGATGTGTTGATGGTTACTTGTGAGCCGGATGTTCCTGGGTCAATGCCTGCTCCGCTCCAATTGTATGTTATGTCCGTGCTTCCTGATACGGATATGGACGCAGTGTCATCCCCTTCACAAACGTCCGTGACTTGAATGGAATTGATTTGAGGGGCAGCTTCGATAATTAAGAAGGTGGTTTCAGACACGGAGCAGACTCCATTGTTTGCTGTGATAGTATATGTATAGGTTCCAGGGGAAAACGATGAGGTATTGACGGTAATGGATGATCCGGTCGTGCCTGAAATAATTCCTGGGCCATTCCAAGATAAAGTCGTTCCCGGTGAAGTTGCCGCATTTAAACTAGCGGTTGGGTCTCCCTCACAGGCACTTGAGGTAAATGTAATAATTGAAGGGGAATCCCCTACTGTTAAGTCGATGGTGGTTTGGCTGATTCCACATTCTGGATTTCCTGCTGTTACTGTATAAGTATAGGTTCCGTCTTCCATGAAAGAAGTTTCGATAACAGCAAAATTGTCCTCCTTTTGAATGATATTCGGGCCTATCCAATTGTATTCTAATCCATCGACAAAAGGGAATACTTCAAGAGTTGCGGTTCCATCCGTACAAATACCTACTGAAGGTCCGGATAATTCAGGTGCGTTTTCTAAAATGGTTAATATTAAAGTGTCCGTATCGCCACAATTAGCGCCCGTAGATGCTTGGACGATGTATTCATATTGCCCAGGTTCAAGATTCGCAGCGTGCACATACACATTATCTCCGGCATTGTTCAATAATTCTGGCCCTTGCCAGTCATATTGGTATCCGGCTTCAGGAGAAGGTATGGTAAGTACGATATAATCTTCGTCTTCACAAACCGATACATCTTCAAGTAATAAATCGTATTCATTTTGAATGGTGAGTGTAGAGGTGGTTTGGCCGATGCAAATTCCATCAGAGTATGTGATTTGATAAACATGGTCTCCGGGTGACATTTCGCTGACATCCACTTGAACACTCACTCCTGTCGAGTCAATGAGGTTTTCACCTGACCATGAATAAGAAAAACTCGAATTTCCTGAGACACTAAGGTAAGTTGTACCTACACTTGGACATATCGTTGTAGGGTTGCCGGTGGCTTCGATGTCATTTGTAAAAACTTCAATAATCGTGCTACCCATTTCAGAGCACCCTAGATTGAATGAAGTAATAATGTATTCATTCGTTCCTGTAGCAATGAAGTTGGGATCCACAAATACGGTCGTCCCTGTTTCTTGAATCAATCCTGGACCAGACCATTCATAAGTCACTCCGGTAGGATGTGGATTGGTTAAACTGAGTTCAATGAGTCCTAGAGTGTTTTCGCAAACTTGTACTGGATTGGATGTTGGAATCGGGCAAATTTGGGCAATAGCTTGAGAGCCAAATAAAATTGACCCAAGTAATGCCCCTAAAAGACTTGTTAGTAGCTTTGTTTTCATTTTCCTTCCCTTTAAATAAGACTAAATTTTACTCCAATTGTGAATTGGAGTACCTGTTCAGAAGTAAAGTTGGGTAAAAATTGAAGGGAGGCGAAATACAGTTTTTTGTAAAAGTAATAAAATTAAATTAAAGCTTGGTTATATTGTGTTGTTTATCAGGTGGTTTTAATTTTTTTTGTAAATTAAATTATTTAAATTTTGCATATGAGGAGAGGGAAGTTATATGCTTTATTGGTTCGGTTTGACAAAAAAGAGTTGCGGTTGTTTCATCGCTTCGTAAGATCTCCCTATTATAATCAAAACGAAAAATTCGTTGTTTTTTTGGAAATTATCCTAAAGGCTATGGAGAATAAAAACCAAGAGGCGATGATGAGGGAAAATATTATGCTTCAAATGTTTCCCGACAAAAAATTCGATATCAAACTCTTCAAATATTTATCCAATCAATTGTTAAAACTAGGGGAACACTTTTTGGCCATTCGATTTTTTGAACAAGAAGGACATACTCCTTCGTTTTATAGTATGGATGCATTTGTAGAAAAAGGGTTGTCAAAACACTATAATTATGCCCTAGGTCAAATACAAGGAGCATTGACAAAAGAGGTTGCGAGGAACGAATCCTATCATTATAATATGTATCGTTTAAAATCTATTGAGGCGAAGCATTTCGACCGACAAAAAATTAGAAAAACGAATACGCTCCTCCAAGAGAAAATAGACACTTTGGACTTGTATTACTTTTCGTCCAAATTACGATTGACTTGTCAAGTATTGAACAACCAAGGTTTTTTGGCCGGGACATACAAGCCCCGATTGTCGGAAGGTTTAATTCAATTACTCAAAGAAGAGGATTTTTCGGAGATACCTTCAATAGACTATTATCTGAAACTTTATGACCTTTTGACCGAAGGGAAAGAACAGTATTTTGAAACCATGCAAAAGACCCTGTTCAAACGCCCCTTCATGTTTCCGAGGGAAGAAATGAAAGAACTCTATTTCATTATCATTAATTATTGTATTAGACAACTTCGAAAAAACACCAATAACCAATTTTATCTTTCTCGTTTATTTGAAATATATAAGGAAGGAATTGATTCTGAAGTGTTACTTGAAAACGGTTTTATCTCTCCCTGGACATACAAGAATATCGTAAAGGTCGGTTTACGACTTCGAGACTTCGAAGGCACCAAATCGTTTATCATTGATTACCAAAATCAATTAGAAGAAAAATTCCGGGAAGATGCATTCCACTATAATATGGCGGAGCTATTTTATTTTAAAGGAGAACTGGAGAATGCTTTGGATCATTTGATTAAAGTTCAGTATTCGGATGTGTACTATGTTCTAGGAGCCAAATCCCTATTGATTAAAGTTTACTATGAAACCGATGAATTCGATCCACTGGACTCTTTGTTGGCTTCTTTCGGTACTTATTTAAGAAGGAATAGGATGGTGACGGAAACCGTTAGGGAGCCCATTTCCAATTTCATAAAATGTCTGAAAAAAATTATCCGTGGACGGAATAATCAAGACGAACTTGTCACTTACATTAATGAAATAGGAGCCCTCGCTGATAAAAAATGGCTACTGCAAAAAATAAGCGAATTAAAATAACTCGCCTTATCCAACAGAGTAAGCAATAGCGAAGGCAACCACTGAGGCGATTAACCCATACATGAAAATGTTATAGCAAATACTGAGTAATTTGTATTTTTTCGCCAAGACCTTACCCAACCAATATAAGTCCCTGGTCATGGAGCTATATAAAAAGTCTTCATCCTTAATCATCTCCATCATTCCCCAGTGGAAATCATCAAGGTCCATATTGTAAAAGTTGCCGAAAAAAAGAAGATTGGATCGCTTCTGTTCTATGTCTTCCCGGGAAAACCGGCCTTCTGTAACTTTAGGTCGGGTAGATAAGGTGGCGTAAACAATAGCAAGAAGACATACGATCAACAACATTAATGTCGGGACGACCAATGCACCGGATGGATCGCTTACGATTTGGGGCACTAGGGTAGAAACGACAATGGAAATAATAATAGCGTTTATGGATAACATAATGTTCGCCTTATTATCCGCCATTGCTGATAAGTTGACATGAGTTCGATAGGCGGCTCGATACATAGTTTCGACACCACGACCTAAATTGAGCTCCTTGATTTTTGTATTGCCTGAATCAGATGGAGCAATTTTCTTTTTCTTCTTCTTTTTCTTCTTTTGTAAATCTGCTGCCAATTCTTCTTCTGTCGGAAATAACTTTCTTTTCAATTTGTGAAGTTGCTTGAGATGTTTTCTTTTTTGATTACCCCAAGAACTTTCCGCAATGTCCGTATGGTAGGTATGTTGTGCCAAAAAACCGATTTCAAAATCCAACCATTCGTCTTCCTGCATTACCCGCCCCCGGGCAATCATCAGTTCTTGTCTGACCTTTACACAACGTTCCCAATAAGAATCCTTTCCCAAATGATTCAAATCCGAATCACACATGATTTGCTCCTGAAGACTG
>JAHDCE010000290.1 GCA_020630045.1 Saprospiraceae bacterium
ATGCCCCATGATGACAATCACTTTAGAACCCGCCAATTTGCAAGCGAATTCCAAGCTCCCCAGAATGTCTTCATTTATAAAATTGCCGGCGATACGAGCATTGAACACATCCCCGATTCCTTGGTCGAAAACAATTTCGGTAGGAATACGAGAATCAATACAACTCACGATGGCTGCGAAAGGATATTGTCCGGTTGACGTTTGGGCTACCTGTGCATGTAAATCACGATTCAGCACTTTCCCTGTCAAGAACCTTTCGTTTCCTTCTTTCAACAAGTCCACTGCTGACAAAGGAGTAATGGTGGACTGTGTTTCTTTTGTTTGCGTCTCCGCGTTTAAATTCTTATTCATATCGGTTTTATTTAATTAGCATTAACATGCGTTTTACCGTTTGCAAAAATCAAATTATTGGCAAGGGCGTTCTCCACCTCTTTCATTTGATTACCAATGTCAACGGATTTGAATTCAATCAACTCCAGGTCAATATTTCTAAATTGTGCATTGGTTCTAAATTCTTCGATAATTTCCACTACGTCTTGGTCGATATTGATAGACTTCGATGCATCTATAATCACCTTCGCACCATCCGGAATTTGGCTGAGTGTCCTTTGGATACTCGCTTTATTGATGAATGTCACGTCTTCGGCCAACTCCAAGCGAATCGTTCCGTCCATAATGTGCTTATCCGATTCGAAAAAGAAAGGCTTCTTGTAATTGTTGTATAAAATATAGAAGATAGCTACTACAAGTCCGATTCCGATTCCCATTAATAAGTCAGTGAAGACAATGCCCAGAATAGTGACCATAAAGGGAACGAAATGACGTTGCCCCAAACCATACATCTGCTTGAACAAAGCCGGCTTCGCTAATTTATACCCTACTAGGAATAGAATAGCTGCCAAACTAGCCAATGGAATCAAATTCAATACGGCAGGAATCGCCATGGCACAACCCAATAGAATCATACCGTGCATGATGGCAGACATCTTCGTGCGACCTCCGGACTGAATATTCGTAGAACTACGAACGATAACCTGCGTAATCGGAAGTCCTCCGATTAACCCAGAAATCAAGTTACCTACACCTTGAGCCTTTAATTCGCGATTAGCAGGTGATACTCTTTTAAAAGGATCCAGTTTGTCCGTCGCCTCCAAACATAACAATGTTTCAAGACTTGCTACAACCGCAATGGTAATACCGGTAATCCAAACCGCCGAATTCGTAATCTGACTAAAATCCGGGAAAGTAAATTGAGCAAAAAATCCACCAATAGTTTCCGGTACCGGAATAGAAACGGTTTGATCGGCTTTAAGAGCCAATCCCGGCATACTTTGAAAAAGTAGATTCATTAATATACCTGCTGCCACTACGACTAATGGTCCTTGCACGATTTGGAAAACACGGATTTTTTTCATGAAAGGTCTCTCCCACAAAATTAATACAGCCATTGATACCAAAGTGATGACAATAGCTCCCGGACTCACTGCCTCTAACATGTAATACAACTGGGAAATCGTATTGTGTCCATCTGGAGAATTGAATGCCAAACTACCTTCGTAATCTTTATCGTATCCGAATGCGTGTGGAATTTGTTTCAAGATGATGATGACACCGATACCGGACAACATTCCTTTAATCACAGAAGAAGGGAAATAATAACCAATGATACCGGCCCTAGCAAACCCTAGTATCAACTGGAACAAACCTCCTAGTACGACAGCCAATAAAAATATATCAAAGGCGCCCAAATCATTAATGGCGGTTAAAACGATGACGGCCAATCCTGCAGCGGGACCACTTACTCCTAGTTCGGAGCCACTCAATGCTCCTACCACAATTCCCCCTATGATACCTGCAATGATACCCGAAAACAATGGTGCGCCCGAAGCGAGAGCGATACCCAAACACAATGGAACCGCAACTAAGAATACAACCAATGACGCAGGTGCGTCATACTTCAAATTTTTAATAATTCCCTTTTCTAACATTCCTCAATTATTTATGGATTAGACAATAAATCCCCGAGATGTCTTGGGACAAGACACCGGAACTAAAACTTTCACAAAAAATTAGCTTACTTTCTCCTTAAATAGCGAAAATATGCCGTAAATATACAAAACTATTCACTATAATAGCAATACTATTGTTTTGTTCACAAAAACTATCTTTTTTAGTACGACTTGTCCAAATGGTTTTTTTATATTTGTCTAGAACAATCTTGCTCTTACATGGCAATAGGCATCAAGATATCTCTGAATGAAAAGCTTTACCTCAAAGACCCACAGGAAACCTCCTTGGGGAAAAAGATTATTCGGCATGGTATCCTCCTTATAGATGAGGTTGGTTTTGAAGCATTTAATTTCAAAAAGCTGGCACAAAAGATGGAATCCACCGAAGCCTCCGTCTACCGCTATTTTGAGAATAAGCATATGCTACTCCTTTACTTGGTATCTTGGTATTGGGAATGGGTGAGTTATTTGATTGACCTCAACACCATGAATATTGAAGATCCCGAACGCCGCCTCAAAATCATTATCAAAACATTGGTTTCGGCATCACAGGAAAATCCTGCCATCGGGTATGTGAATGAAAGCGTCTTACACCGCATCATCATCTCTGAGGGAAGTAAGGCTTACCACACCAAGGAAGTGGACAAAGAAAATCGGGAAGGTTTTTTCTTGAATTACAAACGTCTCTCTGAAAAAGTAGCTAATGTTATTTTAGAAATCAATTCGAAGTTTCCCTACCCTCACGCTTTGGCCAGTAATTTATTTGAAATGGCGAACAACCATATTTACTTCGCGGAGCACTTGCCAAGGCTAACCGATGTCCAAGTCAAAGACAATGATTTCTCCGAAGTGGAAAAAATGCTTGAATATTTCGCCTGTCATTTACTAAAAAAATAGAGCCTATTAAAAATTAATTTTTTCTTTAATATGAAATGGAATTTTGCCAAGGATGAGCCGCTTTTTTTGAGGAATAGCCATAGCTATTGTGATAAAAAACGGCGAAATAATTGGCAAAATGGCGTTCATATTATGAATTATACTGAATTTTAACAGGCTCTAACGCTTGCTACAAAGCGTCCATCCAATTCTTATTCCAATATGAAAGTGGCTGTCATCGGAGGAGGTGCGGCGGGATTTTTTTCCGCTATTCATGTCAAGGAAAACCATCCTTCAGCGGAGGTAACAATTTTCGAGAAATCAAAAAAAATTCTTTCCAAAGTCAAAATATCGGGAGGAGGACGTTGCAATGTCACCAATGGATGTACGGACATCAGCATCCTTTCAAAAGCGTATCCGAGAGGCAGTAAAGTACTAAAAAAAGCGTTTCATGAATTCAATACAAAAGACACCATGGAGTGGTTCGAATCCAGGGGCGTCCCGCTTGTCATACAAGAAGATGACTGTGTTTTTCCCAGGTCGCAAAGTTCGCAATCCATCATAGATTGTTTGGTGGGTGAAGCTCGTCAAAAAAAGATTCGTATTGAATTAAGTCATGGTATAAAATCCATTCGCCGGCAAGGCGAAAGATGGATACTGGAATTTACAAAACAAGAAATCCGACCAAAGGAATTCGATAAAATCATCATCGCTACCGGTGGCAGTCCTAAACGACGGGGATTGGAATGGTTAGAAGAACTCGGACACAAAATCGAAGATCCAGTTCCCTCCTTATTTACATTCAACATGCCGAATGAAGATGTAACGGAATTGATGGGTATCGTAGTCGAACACACACAAACCAGAATCAGCGGCACCAAGTTACAAGGAGACGGCCCCTTGTTAATTACCCATTGGGGAATGAGCGGGCCGGCCATCCTCAAGTTATCAGCGTTCGGTGCTCGGATACTTTCCGAAAAAAGTTATGAATTCCAAATACAAGTCAATTGGACGAATATTTCGGACAACGACAAAGTCAGAAAGGATTTAATGGATATTATTTCTTCTCATCCACAAAAAATATTGGCGAATTATCGTCCCTACGCCCTACCCGATAGGCTTTGGAATTATTTGATTAAAAAATGTGGTCTACCGCAAGAAAAAAGATGGAACGAATTAGGCAAAAAAGGAGTGAATCAATTGGTGAATCGATTGACGAATGACATATATTCCGTCAAGGGAAAAACAACATTCAAAGAAGAGTTCGTGACCTGTGGCGGCGTGAGCTTGGATAGTATCGACCGCAAAACCATGCAGAGCAAATGTTGTCCGGGTATTTACTTTACAGGTGAGGTGATGGACATCGATGGCATTACAGGTGGATATAATTTCCAAGGGGCATGGACAACCGCTTTTATCGCAGGAAAGTTGAAATAATTTTCCCTTTCGGGAATAATTGTACAATTCAAAACGTCTTAGATATATCATCAATTCAATTTTATGACGGAACTTTACTTCAACTATTACCAATTCAATCAAAACATATGAAGTACCTACCATATCTCATCGGATTATTGACCATCCTCATCATTTTTCCCGCTTGTCAGAATGACGATAACAATGGAGAGGAAATGGAGGAAGAAATAGACACGAGTATCTTATCCGAATATCTCGACCTTCCGGAAACACCGTTTAATTATGCTGATATTCCGATACCCACACACATCAGTAATCCGCCTGTCATTGAGTCGGACAATACGCCTGCGGCCAATCCAATTACTGATTATGGTGCGACTTTAGGTCGGGTATTATTTTACGACCCCATGCTTTCCGCAAATAATACCATCTCTTGTTCTTCTTGTCATTTACAGGAGTTCGGATTTTCCGATCCGGAGTCGTTCAGTATCGGGTTTGAAGGGGGAACGACTCCTAGGAATTCGATGGGATTGGCGAATGCCCGTTTCTATGAAAACGGTCGTTTTTTTTGGGATGAACGTGCTGCGACATTGGAAGACCAAGTGCTACTTCCGATTCAAGATCACATTGAAATGGGAATGGAGTTGGATGACCTCACCACAAAATTGGCGGCAACGGAATATTACCCGGTTTTATTCCGATTAGCATTCGGTGAGGGTGATATCACTTCCGAAAAAATATCCTTAGCATTGTCTCAATTCGTTCGCTCCATCGTTTCTTTCGATTCCAAATTCGACCAAGCTCTTGCAGGAACCACCGGCCCGCCTCCGGAAGTCATTCCCGGGTTTACACCACAAGAACAACTGGGGCATGATTTATTCCACTCCCCTGTAACGAACTGCTCGAATTGTCATTCTACCACTTTACAAATCGGCCGGGAAGCGACGAACAATGGTTTGGATGTCGTTTATGCGGATAACGGTCTAGGGGAAGTCACCGGCAATCCAGCCGATGATGGAAAATTCAAAGTCCCCTCTTTGAGGAATGTCGCTTTAACGGGTCCCTTTATGCACGACGGTCGATTCAAATCGTTGACGGATGTCATCGTACATTACAATAGCGGAATAGCACCCCACCCAAATTTAGACAACCGACTAAGGTTACCTAGTGGGGACCCGAGACACATGAGTTTGGATGCAGAAGACATAGCCGCTCTCGTCGCCTTCTTGAACACTTTGACCGACGAAGGATTAAAAACGGATGAAAAATATTCCGATCCTTTCAGATAAGTACCTGGACAAAAGTAATTGAATAATGATTTTCATGGATATTTTTGTTTTAGTCGAGGGAAGCCCAGAAACTGGTAGCCATAGCTACCAAGTTGAGGACTGTACGAAGGATAAAGCAAAAATACCCGAAAAGCATATTCCCTAATTATTTATGGCCGGGTACTTAATCCTCAACAATATCCTTACTTCATACGAAATCCCTTTGAGCATTGCTTGAAGGGATTTTTTTATGGAAAACCAATTATAGGAACCTCTTATCATCAACATACAAAGAACAAAGTTTCTAGAATTAGTGCCCGTTTTTTTGTATGTTTGGATTGAGAAACAAATAAGTCACGAGATTATTGGATAGGCAGTCACGAGTCTATACTCAAAATTAAGTGGTTTGCAATTTTTTGACTTGTCCTTTTTACCTTTCGC
>JAHDCE010000291.1 GCA_020630045.1 Saprospiraceae bacterium
ATAGCCCTAAAAGCTGAATTTAACTAGGCATCATAGCAAAAACTTTATTTTCAAGTAGATAACCAAAAGATTTTATGGGATGAGAGATATGGTAGAATAGATGGATTAATCCAAATGAATAATAGAGTCACCACACATAACATTGTATATGACGGTCATGCCCAGCAAAAGCTGGTTACGCCGCATATACGATACCGTCAATAAGAAAACGTCACCCCCAATTGTATTGAAATATGATCAATACCACTCCTACGTTCCGTAAAAGAATCAACGGGGAAAAGTTCATGGGCCAGGCTTTTGTCTTCTACCATATAATTCACCTTACCACCTCCGTTGTATCCGATTCTGAAGTCCAGTAAAAAACTGATTTCATCTTCATATTCCCTTTCATACAACATGATTTGGCTTCCTAGGAAGAAACCATAGCCATACGTATTGTCTTTGATGTGCCTGTCCCTAGCGACTCGGTCAAAGTCGTCCTCTTCTTCAAAGTCATCATTGGGGAATCCGACGAAGTCAATGACGGTGCGGGTAGAAAACCGATGTAAGGAAAAACGGGTCTCAACAAAAGGCCGGATGAAAAAATCCACTTCGGGTTGATATCTCGCTCCGATGTATCCGGACAATAGGAATGATGTCGTTCCATGTCTGTAATCTTCAGCGATACTGTTGTAGACCTCTGTAATGGTATTGGTCTTCCGATCCAATATGATAGTATTGAAACCGATTCCTCCCCTTACGGGGAAATCCCTTTTTCCGACAAAGACATCACCATACACGCCTTGTCGCCAATTGGCGTGGCGATTGAAAGTTCCTTGTGGAATGAGATGAGACCATCCTACTGATCCTTCAATGATGACTGTAACGGGAATCCATGTATTGACTGTTCCTTCTTCTTCAGGGTAGTCATTGATTTGTGCGAAAGAAAAACAAACGATGAAATTCAACAATATCACCAAACTCACTACTCGAATCATAATCCTGATTTCTCTTTTTTACTAAATTTGCGGTTATCCGTTTTATTTTGCAATTCAAAATAAAGAATAAATTATGGTAATGCCCGATTTTAGCTCTCCCGAAATGTGGATGAGCCTTTTAACACTCACCTTTTTGGAAATCGTCCTTGGTGTAGATAACATCATTTTCATTTCCATCGCGGCTAATAAGCTAGAAGAAAAAGACCAGAAAAAAGCCACCAATATCGGTTTGATATTGGCGATGGCGATTCGTATCGTACTATTATTCGGTATTTCCATACTTATCGCCATGAGCGAACCCTGGATTAAAATCGATACGAGTTGGATGCACGCCGGATTTTCAGGACAGAGTATCATCCTGATTATTGGAGGGATATTCCTACTATACAAGAGTACCACCGAAATCCATCACAAACTAGAAGGGGACGATGGTCATGGCGAAGGGGGAACCGGTAAGAAAAAGACCGTTTCCTTGTCTTCTGCAATCGTGTCCATCACACTGATAAATATTGTTTTCTCATTCGACTCTATCCTCACGGCGGTGGGTATGACCAATGGACTTCAAGGCGCTTTGATTATCATGATTGTAGCGGTGGTATTGTCTGTCGCGATGATGATGCTATTCGCCGTTCCTGTAGGACGTTTTGTAAACAAACATCCGAGTGTACAAATGTTGGGTATGGCATTCCTCATTTTGATCGGTTTTATGCTGGTGGCCGAAGGAATGCATTTGGCGCATGCCGAAATCCTAGGATCACATGTAGGAGCGATTCCTAAAGGTTACTTGTACTTTGCCATCGCCTTCTCTATGGGTGTGGAGTTTTTGAATATGCGTTTACGACGCAAAAAGAAACCGGTACAATTGCACGGAGCGGGTGAACAGGCGAAGAAGGAGGGGATTTTATAATCCCCCGTCTTTCTCCTCCCTCCTAGAAGGATCATCCAATTTTTTCCTCCTCAACTCGAAGTTTTGACCGAGATAAACCCGACGGACTTGCTCATTCGCAGCGAGTTCTTCGGCGGTGCCGGACATCAATATGCTTCCTTCGAACATGAGGTACGCCCGATCGGTAATGGAAAGGGTTTCCTGTACATTGTGATCTGTGATGAGGATACCGATATTCTTGTCCTTGAGTTTGGAAACGATGTATTGGATGTCTTCCACTGCAATGGGGTCAATTCCCGCAAAGGGTTCATCCAATAAGATGAAACCGGGGCTGGTGGCTAAGGCCCTAGCGATTTCGGTACGTCGACGTTCTCCTCCTGAGAGTGTATCTCCCTTGCTCTTGCGAACATGGGACAACCTGAACTCTTCTATCAAAGATTCTAATTTGTCTTTCTGTTCCTGTTTGGACAAGGAGGTCATTTCCAAAACCGCCATTATATTGTCTTCAACACTCAATTTTCGGAATACCGAAGGCTCTTGCGGAAGGTACCCGATACCGCGTCTAGCCCGTTTGTACATTGGCAATTTGGTGATTTCTTCATCATCCAAGTAAACCTTGCCATTATTGGGACGGATAAATCCTACGGTCATATAAAAGGAGGTCGTTTTGCCGGCCCCGTTAGGGCCGAGCAATCCAACGATTTCTCCTTGGTTTACTTCAAGAGAAACCTCTTTGACGACAGTTCGTTTGCCGTACTTTTTGACCAGATTTTCCGCGCGGAGTTTCATTTATAACTTTTATGTTACCGCTTTAATAGACCATTTCCCCGGAAGGGGGTTGTATCAAAAGAGTTGCCTCATGCTCGTTTTTTCTGCGACCACTTTCGAAATTTCCGAAATCGAAATCCGTTCTTGTGCCAAAGTGTCACGATCGCGAATCGTTACCGTGTCGTCTTCCAAAGTATCGAAATCTATCGTAATACAATAAGGCGTACCAATGGCGTCTTGGCGTCTGTATCGACGACCGATACCATCTTTCTCATCATACTGACAATCGAAATCGAAACGGAGGTCATTGAATATCGCCCTTGCTTTTTCGACCATTTCCGGTTTGTTTTTCACAATTGGAAGTACCGCTACTTTAATCGGAGCGATAGCCGGATGAATTTTTAATACGACCCTTTTGTCCATACCGCCTTTGGCATTCGGAACTTCCTCCTCTGTATAAGCATGTGACAATACTGCCAAGAACATCCGGTCGCAACCAATGGAAGTTTCCAAGACATAAGGGACATAGCTCTCTTGTGTTTCCGGATCGAAATATTTCAAATTCTTACCCGAATATTTTTCATGGCTCGCCAAATCGAAATCCGTTCTGGAATGGATACCTTCCAATTCCTTGAAACCGAACGGAAATTTGAATTCGATGTCCAATGCGGCATCCGCGTAATGGGCGAGCGCTTCGTGATCGTGGTATCTCAGTTCGTCTTGTTGGTGACCCAATGCAAGGTGCCATTTCAAACGAGTTTCTTTCCAGTAATTGTACCATTCCATTTGAGTGCCCGGCTTGATGAAGAATTGCATCTCCATTTGTTCGAATTCCCGCATACGGAAAATGAACTGCCTTGCTACGATTTCATTACGGAATGCCTTACCGATTTGAGCGATACCGAATGGGAGTTTTTGACGAGTCGTTTTTTGGACATTCAAAAAGTTGACGAAAATACCTTGAGCGGTTTCAGGTCGCAAATATATTTTGCCGGATTCACCGGAAACCGCACCCAGTTGGGTCGAAAACATCAAGTTGAATTGACGTACATCCGTCCAGTTTTTCGTACCGCTGACCGGACATACGATACCCAACTCTTCGATTTGAGCCTTCATGTCATCCATGTCGCTATCTGTCATCGCTTTCGCGAAACGCTCATTGATGGCATTGATTTTTTCTTGATTGGCAAGCACCCTAGGATTGGTCGTCTTGAATTGTTCCTCATCAAAGGAATCACCGAAGCGCTTTTTCGCCTTGGTAACTTCTTTATTGATTTTCTTTTCGATTTTCTCAATATAACCTTCTATCAGGTGGTCAGCCCTATATCTTTTCTTAGAGTCCTTGTTGTCAATCATCGGGTCGTTGAATGCATCAACGTGACCGGAGGCTTTCCAAGTGGTGGGGTGCATGAAAATGGCGGCGTCCACACCTACGATATTTTCGTGCATTTGCACCATCGCCGTCCACCAATATTTTTTGATGTTATTTTTCAATAATACACCATTGGGGCCGTAGTCATAAGTGGCACTCAGGCCGTCATAGATTTCACTGGATTGGAAGATAAAACCATATTCCTTACAGTGTGAGGAGATTTTTTTGAAAAGATCGTCTTGTTGAGCCATTTTTCGTCAATTTTAATCGGGTGCAAAGGTATGTTTTTTTGAATTTGAATCCTAGGAGATTTAAACCCATATCATAATGCTAAGGATAAGTTCGTTACATTTGTTCCTGGAAGTGCCAGATTCTCCAATACCTTCGTTTATGGAAAAAAAGATCATTTATTTAACCCTTGTGATAATGATGGTTTTCGGAGCCTGTACTCCAAGCGGCGATTCCGAATCCGATAAGGTCGAATTCGATACGGCTAATTTTGGAAACTATGTTACAAACCATTACAAAGATCGGGCGGAAGGCTATGATTGGTCGGTCGTAATGGTAGAAGCCGAGGGAGATGGTGCCAAGATTCAGATCAAATCGAGGAATGATAAAAAACGCCCGAGTTGTTCTATGAATGCGAAGGCATCCGTCAAGGATAAAAACACCTTGGTCGTAAAGGTGGATGAAACCGAAATCTTGTTTTCTTTCCAAGGACAGGAAATGGAAATCTTGACTGCCAAAGATGAGAATCGTATAAATCTGATGCGATATTGTTCAGGCGGTGGCTCGATCGCCGATGTATATAAAAAATTAGTCGCGAACCTGGATGATACGCAACTAAACGGCCCTCACTAGAATCCATTTGATAACAACGAAGATTTATTATTTATATGAAAAATATAAAGCACTCCCTTTGGGTATTAATTGCATTGTTCGGAATAACATCATGCTTTCCCGACCCCAAACCTCAACGCCCTGAATTGAATTCCGGTAATCCTGCCATCGTGGACGCTACTCAGTTGATGATAGATGAACCCGATGACCCCTTGCATTTGGTTGCCCGTTCCGGTATTTACTACGATCAAGAAGATTACGAAAAAGCGGCGAAAGACATGGAAGAGGCCGTTGCCTTGGATCCTGAGAATCTCGCCTTCCGACATTTGCTTGCCGACATATATTTCGATGGTGAAATGGATGCGGACATGACAAGGACTTTGGAGGCGGCGATTGAAAAGTTTCCGGATAGTGAACCGACTTACTTGAAGTTGGCCGAAATGCAGATGATTATCGAAATGTATGAACCCGCTCTCGGAACCATTAAACGGTTGAAGAAAGTATCTCCGGATTTAAACGAGACGAATTATTTAGAAGGGCTCGTTTACAACGAAATGGGGAAGTTGCCCGAAGCGGAAAAATCTTTGCTCCTAGCATTGAAAAACGAACCGGAGCATTTCGACGCTAATTTCGAATTGGGATTGGTTTATGAAAAAATGAATAATTCCAAGACATTGAAATATTTGGACAAGGCATTGGATTTGGAGCCGAGCCATCCGGATGTCATGTTCGCCAAAGGTTCTTATTTGAAAAATAAAGGCAATACCAAAGCAGCCTTGGATTTATACAAGCAAATCGTACTCATCGACCCCACATTTGCCGATGCTCATTTGAATTCAGGGATAATTTGGTTGGAAAAAAATGATCTGGGGCAAGCCCGCAATCATTTCAACATGGCAATTGAATCAGATCCTACATTCCCCCAAGCCTATTATTTCAGAGGATTGGTGAATGCATTGCAAGGTCGAAAAGAGCCTGCCCAATCCGATTTTGAGCAAGCGTTGAACCTTTCCCCCGGATATGAAGAGGCCAAAGAAGCATTGGAAAAATTGGCTGCCGAAGAATAATGTGAAATTCGTCGTCTCTGATTTAAGTACCCGGCCATAAAAAATTAGGGAATATGCTTTTCGGGTATTTTTGCTTTATCCTTCGTACAGTCCTCA
>JAHDCE010000292.1 GCA_020630045.1 Saprospiraceae bacterium
TCCTATGGTTTTCTTCTTAATTAAAAAAGAGTTGCAAAGATATACGTTTACCTCACAATTCCCACAAAAATTATAGATATTTAAAAAGAAAACATAGAATTCAGGTGTATGTGTGAACATTGTGTTTAAAATGTGTTCTATAACCAAGGGAATCATTGGTTCTCTGTACCACTTAGAAGCCGTTTGAATTTAAAGATTCTAAACTCAAACAGCTTTTTACCAAAATATACGGCATGACGAACGGACAATCTTTATTCGCCCAAAAATTGGAACCTTATAAGCAAGCATTAATTGTATTCGGGATTGCCATTATTTTCCAATTTGCTAACTACATCCTTAGTCCTCCGAATCCTAGTCTCCCTTGGATGTTGGTAGGAGCGTTCCTTTTATTTTTTGGTATCTTCAATAGCGTTTTTAGCCTGACTGCGGATAGCATCAATAAATATTGGGGGCAATCCATTCTCTGCTATATTGGTTTGGTACTAGCGATGGGAGGAATCGCTTGGGCAATTAGTGGGCAAACCTTGAGTGAGACCGGCACTTTTCAGATTATTTTTATGATCCTGACTTTCGGTTACTTGGTATTTCTTTCCATCATGGGACTTATCAAAAGATTGATATCGTTTTTTAATGCCGAAGAAGAAAAAAAACTGACTGGTAAAGGACGTAAAAAACGCAGGAGGGTCGTCAGGCGAAAAATAAAAAAAGAGGATTAAGTAGCTTTTTAGTCCATGGCTTCGTCTATGTTGATTTTGGGCAAAAAAAACCGATACCTGTTGGTATCGGCCAAGACAAAACATATTAAAAAAACAAAATCTATCTGTGGAAGCTATTAAATACTTCCGGTCTTTTTGGGTTGGTTAAGTAGTGTTTCATCTGATATACATTATTACAAAAAGGAAGCCCAATGTGCCGGAAACCACACCATTAGGCTCTTGTTTTGTGACATTGTATTTTATCGGGTATGTTTTTTTTCTAATAGACCACTACCTTTCTTACTCGCACAACAAATCTACCTTTTTAATATACGACTCGGTCTCATATCTACTCCGGACTCCTCTCTAATCTCCTAGTAAGTGACATTTTCATGGTCAAATTATTTATATGACAAAAATGACAGCCCCTTATCTTTTGACTAGCAATTTGTCACCTTCCGGATCTGACCATTTGCGACTAAAAGACGATGGACTGCAAAAATGGCAGGATATACACATTGGCACAAACCATGATAAGGGTTATGGTATATCTATTATTTACATTCAAAATTAAAAACCATAAACGTCATGAAATTGAAACCGATTAACGACCGTGTGGTAGTGAAGCCGGCTTCCGCCGAAGAAAAGACTGCAGGTGGTATCATCATTCCGGACACAGCAAAGGAAAAACCTCAGAAAGGAGAAGTTATCGCAGTAGGTCCCGGTAAGGAAGGTGTCAAACCAACGGTAAAAAAAGGAGACACCGTACTATATGGTAAGTACGCAGGTCAGGAATTGAACTATGACGGTTCGGACTATCTCATTATGAGGGAAGATGACATCCTTGTAATTTTAGGGTAATCCTTCTCCCCGATTACTCAGCTATTCAATTATCATTCATCAACTTAATTTTCCGAAAAAGCAAAACTTAAAATGGCAAAGGAAATCAGTTTTAATACAGATGCCCGTGAGCAACTCAAACAAGGAGTTGACGCGTTGGCAAACGCAGTGAAAGTAACCCTAGGTCCCAAAGGACGAAATGTAGTTATCCAAAAAAGCTTCGGTGCCCCACAAATCACTAAAGATGGTGTAACCGTCGCCAAAGAAGTGGAATTGGAAGACCCCGTCATGAACATGGGTGCACAAATGGTCAAAGAAGTCGCTTCTAAAACGGCGGACATCGCCGGTGACGGTACGACGACGGCAACCGTACTTGCCCAAGCCATGGTTGCAGAAGGCATGAAGAATGTAGCAGCCGGCGCCAATCCGATGGATTTAAAGCGCGGAATTGACAAAGCGGTAAAAAAAGCCATCGCCGAGTTGGGTAAAATGTCAGAAGTCGTAGGAGACGATTTTGACAAAATCCGTCAAGTAGCGGCGATTTCTGCCAATAATGATGACGAAATCGGTGGTTTGATCGCGGATGCGATGAAGCGAGTAACCAAGGACGGTGTTATCACAGTAGAAGAAGCGAAAGGAACCGATACTTATGTTGAGGAAGTCATCGGTATGCAATTCGATAGAGGATATTTGTCTCCATACTTCATCACCAATGCGGACAGCATGACCGCAGAATATGAGAACCCTTACTTGTTGATTTTTGACAAAAAAATCAGCAACATGCAAGATATCGTTCCTGTATTGGAAAAAGTGGTTCAGTCAGGTCGTCCATTGTTGATTATCGCCGAAGATGTAGATAGCCAAGCATTGGGTGTATTGGTGGTTAACCGCCTTCGTGCCCAGCTTAAAATCGTTGCTGTTAAAGCTCCCGGCTTTGGTGACCGCCGTAAAGCGATGTTGGAAGATATCGCTATCTTGACCGGAGGAACTGTCATCTCTGAAGAGAAAGGTTACAAGTTAGAAAATGCGGATTTGACTTTGTTGGGTACTTGTGAAAAAGTAGTCGTTGACAAAGACAATACGACGATTGTCAATGGTAGTGGTTCTCCTGATAACATCAAAGCGAGAATCAACCAAATCAAGCAACAAATCGAAACGACCACTTCGGATTATGACCGCGAAAAATTGCAAGAGCGATTGGCTAAATTGGCCGGTGGTGTTGCCGTACTCTACGTAGGTGCTCCTACTGAAGTGGAAATGAAAGAAAAGAAAGACCGTGTAGATGACGCTCTTCACGCGACTCGTGCCGCAGTTGAAGAAGGCATCGTCCCCGGTGGTGGTGTCGCTTTGGTTCGCACCATTAAAGCATTGGAGAAGTTGAAAGGAGAAAACAACGACGAAGATACAGGGATCGCCTTGGTCAAAAAGGCATTGGAAGCTCCCATCAGAACCATCGCTGAAAACGCAGGTGTTGAAGGTTCTGTCGTCCTTATGAATGTTAGGGACAAAAAAGGAGCTCAAGGATACAACGCTCGTACTGAAAAGTATGAAGACTTGAAAAAGGCGGGTGTTATCGATCCGACTAAAGTGACACGTATCGCTTTGGAAAATGCGGGCTCAATCGCCGGTATGATCCTTACGACTGAATGTGTCATCAATGACAAGCCTGAGCCGGAAGCTCCTGCTATGCCTCCAATGGGTGGTGGGATGCCGGGCATGATGTAATATTAAATTTATTACAAGAAAAATAGATGTTATCACGAAAAATTGAGTATAGCCAAACCGTTATTTTAGAAATCCACTTCGTTATTCCCCTTAAACGTAGCTAGGGCTATGCTTTGCGGAGAATGCCTCGTTGATTCCCAAAATAACGATTTGTCTTCTATACAAAAAATTTCGTGATAACATCTAATATTAAGGGAGCTGACTGTCGTCAGCTCCCTTTTTTTTCGATAAAGGTTTATCAGAAAAAATTATTCCAAATCATCATCGGTAATATAGAAAACACAATCCTCCTTGGAGTTCCGCCCCCCTTGACTGTTGCGTTCCCAATTAGAACCGTCCAATATATTTTTAACCAACTCCCTACCATCGCTTGTCGATAGAACGATAGAATCGAGTTCATTCGTACAAGTATAGGTTTCATCCACGAATCGGCCTAAATAATCATCCCAATACACTTGAGCGGAATCGCCCGGATTAATAACATAGGACTCACCTTCTCTAGACAGAAGAAAAACCTCAACTTCAATCGTGGCAGTAGATTGATTGACAATTTCCTTGGTAAAGGTCGTCCCTCCTTCGCAGGACACCAATACAAGAGTGAATAAGCCAAAAAAGCCATACATAATTTGCTTCATTTAAATTTGGTTGAGGAGTTTCCAAGAAACTCCAAGTTAAAAAATGAAGTAAAAATTGATTCGATAGGCAAAATGATAAGTAAATATGAAATGAAAGGGATTCTTACCCCAAACGATTGATTCAAACAATATGTCCACGATTTTCACTTTTTTTCACCGTTAAAACCTGTTAAGGGTGTAACCAATCTATATATTTGAGTTATTATTACAACCCAATTCAAAAAAAAGCCTGTCACATAGTAGGATAAATGTTGATTTTCACCTATTATAGTTCATGCATTTTTGCGGATGAACCAAAAGCCTAAATTGAAGTTACCCTTTGTAGATTTTAATTTTCAGAACGCCAGAACCAAATAAAACAAAGGAACACATTCTTTAATCACTTACTTACATCAGCAAATCAGAACCGATGACTAAAGTATCTACTTTTATAGGCACCATATGCCTATTTCTTTCCCTAGGGCTTTCTGCCCAATCCAGCATGAACATGACTCTCCTCGGCACTTGGGACGGCAGTACGTCCGCCTGTGTTTATGGTGGCGTCGTTTGTTACAATGAAGTTTGGGGCTACGCAGACGGCAACGGTAACGAATTCGCCATTATTTGCTCACCGGAAGAAGTCCATTTCATTGATGTGACCGACCCTACTAATCCTACTTTGGTACAAACCTTTAAGGGTACGGGACGCTCCATTTGGAGAGATGTAAAGTCCTTTGGCAATTATGTTTATGTCGTTCATGACAACAACGAAACCAATGATAGTGAAGGACTCTGGGTATTCAATGTCTCGAATATCGGTTCGGGATCCATCCAAGATTTGGGTTTCTTTGAAAATGATTTCAAAAGAGCTCACAACATTTTCATTGACGAACAACACCAAAGGTTGTATGTCGCAGGCAGTAATACCGAGTACAATGGTTTAATCGTTTATGACATCAGTGGCGGAACTCCACAATTAATTACTAGCGTACAAATCGGTGCATATATCCATGACCTATATGTCCGCGACCACATCGCTTACTTGTCATTAGGTAATTCAGGATTGTATGTATTTGACATGACTAACCCGAATAGTCCACAATATATGGATGACTTTACGGGATTGAGCGGATACAACCACAGCTCCTGGGGAACAGAGGACAACAATTATCTAGTAACCGCCTATGAAACTTCGGACAAGCCGCTTGTGATATTGGATATTTCCAATCCTTCCAACATGACTTACATTACGCAGTTCAAATACCCACTTCTAGCACCTAATCATACGGACAATATCGCGCACAACCCACTTATCAAGGGTGATTATGCGTATGTTTCTTACTATGAGGACGGTGTAGAAATTTTTGATATTTCAGACCCGAATAATCCGACTATTGCCGGTTATTATGACATGGTCGCCAATTCAAGTTATAATGGTACCGACCGTGGCGCTTGGGGTGTATATCCCTTTCTTCCTTCCGGACATATTTTAGTGTCGGATGATTTGACGGGTTTGTATGTCCTACAATTCGACTTATTGACTCCCCCACCCCCAACTTGTACGCCTGATTTCCCTTCAAATATCACGGTGAGTATTCCGTCCGCGACTTCTGCGACCATTTCTTGGGATCCGGTTCCTGATGCGGAAAAATACCAGGTCAGATACAAATTGAAAAATAGCTCTACTTGGATTACCGAAGGAACATTCGGAACTTCCAAAACGATTACCGGTTTGACGGCAAGTCAATTGTATGAATATCGTGTCAGGACTTTCTGTGGAGATGCATGGGGAGAATACAGCCCCTTGGCCCGCTTTTTTACAGCTACTTGTCCTTATCCTGAAAACATCACATTCTCACAGTATCCCAACGGAGATCATCGGTTGGAATGGGATGCAGTTACAGGAGCTACCAAATACCAAGTTCGATATAGAGAAGTCGGAAGTTCTAATTGGGAAATTACCGGTACTCTAAATACATTCAAACGTTTGGTCGGTTTGAACTACAACACAACTTACGACTTTAGAGTACGTTCATTGTGTCCATGATTATTCTCAGTTCTCTCCGATTTATACCCTTTCCACTTTATCCTAATGCTAGGGGTATGACGTCTTCCGCCATCCAGGTAGGAA
>JAHDCE010000293.1 GCA_020630045.1 Saprospiraceae bacterium
AATTTTTTGGACTCGGCCAACGCGATATGTTCGTGAGAGATATCAACGATAAACACTGCAGCGGGAATACGGTTCAGGTTGGCGATACCACCCAATACCTTTTCAATTTTGTTCCGCTCACGAGTCATGGTCAATCTTTCCTTTTTAGTAATGCTGGAAAGCGACTGATCGTTCAATAACTTATCGATGGTGTTCATTTTCTTGATCGACTTACGGATCGTAGAGAAGTTGGTCATCATACCTCCCAACCATCTTTCGGTCACGTATGGCATACCGATCGCCTTGGCCTTTTCCGCTACGATAGAACGAGCTTGTTTTTTCGTTGCGACGAAAAGGATTTTGCGACCTGATTTTGCGATTTGTTTCATTGCACTTGCCGTTTCTTCCAAACGTTCGGAAGTACGATTCAAGTCAATGATGTGAATGCCTTTCTTTTCCATGAAAATATAAGGCGCCATTTTAGGATTCCATTTCCTTTTCAAATGGCCGAAGTGGACACCTGCGTCCAACAGTTCTTTATGAGTAGGTTTTTCCATTTTTCAAATTCGAGTTTGCGATTTTCAAAAAACAATACAACAATCGTGAAAACTGCAGTTCCATTAACGCTTGGAGAACTGGAAGCTCTTACGTGCTTTCGGCTTACCGTATTTCTTACGTTCCACGACACGTGAGTCACGAGTAAGGAATTTTTTGGATTTCAAAGGAGAGCGGAACTCTTCGTTGAGTTTCACCAACGCACGGGAGATTCCCATCCGTGTTGCTTCTGCTTGACCTTTAAAACCACCTCCTTTCACATTGACTTTGAGGTTGTACATGTTTTCTACCTCAACTGTTTGGAATGGTTCCAATACTTTGTTTTGAATATGAGTCTGAGGGAAGTAATCCTTCAACTCCTTGCCATTGATGACGATTTTTCCATCTCCCTTGGTCAAGTAAACCCGGGCTACGGATGCCTTACGTCTTCCTATCGCATTAATCATTTCCATATTTGATGGTATCCTTTTTTATCTTAGAAATTAAGTTCTTCAGGTTGTTGCGCTTCATGCGGATGTTCTGATCCGGCATAAACATAAAGTTTGCGGAACATATCACGTCCAAGACGATTCTTCGGCAACATCCCCTTGATGCTTTTCTCCACGATGAAGGTCGGTTTACGATCCATCATCTGGCGAGCGGTTTTGCTCTTTTGACCACCGGGATAACCTGAATAGGTAATGTATTTTTTCTGATCCATTTTAGATCCTGTGAAACGGATTTTTTCCGCATTCACCACGATAACATAGTCTCCTGTGTCTACGTGAGGAGTGTAGGTAGGCTTATGCTTGCCACGTAGTACTTTGGCAATTTCAGAAGCCATACGTCCTACGGTTTTGTTAGTAGCGTCAATGACATACCATTTACGCTCCACATCTTCATTTCTGAAGGACTTTGTTTTGTAGCTTAATGTATCCACTTTAATTATTACTTTTATAGCCAATAAATCCGGCCTTTTTCATACCGGGATGCGAAATTAAACCGTAAGACCGGATATTCCAACTAATTTCCAAATAAATTCGACTTTTACAACTATAAATCACTGATAAACAGTAAAAATTTCGCACAAGCTCTAAAGTGAACACTCATAAACGAGTATGAGTACTACTAAATACGGTCGTTCATTTTCTTTTTACAAACAGAACACACACCATTAGATTGCGTATAATACCAAGATATCAAACCAAGAAGTCATGAAGATTCAAAAATCGATTTACCTAATCATTGCATGCGTGTTTATTAGCCTTAGCCTGTCTTCCTGTTTGGACAAGTTTAATGAAGGAGATGACTCGAACGATCAAGAAATCATTTATGATTCTCCACCGACGAATTCAGATTATTTAAGACTCATGAATCTTGTCAACGATTTACGTTTGGAGGGTTGTGAATGTCAAGGAGTAAACCATCCTGCGACTTCGGCGCTTCATTGGAATGAAAAACTAGCGATGGCTGCTCAAAGTCATAGTGACGATATGGTTGAAAACGGCTTTTTCTCCCATGTCTCGCCAGATGGTTCCACTCCTGGCGATCGAATCAGTGCACAGGGATATGACTGGACATATGCCGGTGAAAATTTAGCCAATGGCTTTTCTTCGGTTGACGCAATGGTTGATGCTTGGCTTGATAGCCCCGATCATTGTAAAAACTTGATGAATCCAAACTTTGAAGAATTTGGTATTGGTAGGAACGGAGAAGTCTGGACTCAGGACTTCGGAAGTCGGAGACGGTAAGCCGAAACAATAAAAACATAATAATTATTCACAATAAGTTATAGTTCTCTTAAAAAGACGGAATTTCGGTAACGATAGGTAAGAGACGGGACACCAAGAAGTAATAATAGCCACTTCGCCCCCGTTCATTTTTCACTTATCAAAACCAGTATCATGAATAATCAATCCCGTCATCCATTATTCCTCATCACTTTATTGCTCACTATAGTTTTTACATTGCCGTCTTGTCTTGACGACTTTGAAGTCAATGATGTCGATAACACGGTATATGAAGACGCCCCTGAAAATGTCAGTTCCGCCAAAGTCCTTTCCTTGGTCAATGATTATCGAGCGAATGGGTGTAATTGTGGAGGGACACATTATCCTCCTGTTCCTGAAGTACATTGGAACAGCAAATTGGCGAAAGCCGCCCTTGACCACAGTGTAGATATGCACAACAATAATTATTTTTCCCATACGGGCCTTGACGGCTCCACACCCGGCGACCGTATTGCCAGAGCCGGTTATATCTGGTGGACGGTCGGTGAGAATATCGCAAAAGGATATCCAAGTGAAGAGGCTGTCGTACAGGCATGGATCGATAGTCCCGGACATTGTAAAAACATCATGAATGGTGAATTCCGTGAAATGGGCCTAGGAACCAGTGGTCCTTATTGGACTCAAGAATTCGGTTTGTCGAGGGATTGATTATATTTGAAACCGCATCGTAAATTTTCTACGATGCGGTTTCAAATCCAAGACCATGACAAAACAAATTCCTTTATTCATCGCATCCTTCTTTTTTGTATGCTTGTTGGCTTGCAACACTACTTCAACCGAACAAGAAGACAATCCGACAAACACGACCACTATTGATGAAAATACTTTATTGGTAGAAAAAAAATCCGCCGTCATTTTTGATTTGGCTGATGACGAAATCGAAAAAATCAAGGAAGAATATCCTGAAGATGTTTATGCGGAAATATTCTCCGATATCGGTTTTTATATGGCAGAAGCTCGCAGTGCATTGGAAGCAAAAGGCATTGAAGTCATTACTACTAGCAAAGAAAAAATAATATTCCGTCAGAAGAACGGAACAGAAACCAAGGTAGTCCGAAGAGAATCCGATTATGACATGGTCTTGTTCCGCCCCGATACCTTTCCGATCATGACTTATTCGGCGGATTATGAACAAGCCTTGGGCTTAATAAAATGAACAACTGAACTATTATTCGACATCCAATTTCATTCGGACTCACTGACATCACGATTTTATTTCAACACGACCATCACGCCTCGGGAAGGTTCATTTATCATTTCCCCTTTTTCCAAGGACACCTTTTTATTACCATTATCTATTTCCTTAGCGGAAAATCCTTATGTGGCATTCAAAGACTCCTTGTTAGAGTCTCCTGTTTCCTTGGAAAAATATGACCAGGTCTTAGAAATGCCTGTCAAATACTTTACATCAACAACGACTTACACACAATTTTTCAACTTGAAAAAAGACGAGGAATTCTCAACACTTGGGAAAGTCGAGTTCTTGGTCGAACCTGAATGTGTGCCTTATCATGTCTTTTTCAGACTTGCAAATCAACAGGGAAAACTTGTCCTCGAACAAACAAAAATCATTACCGCCCCTAATTATCATGGGCCTTTTAAAATTAAAGATTAGATGCCCCCTAATCCAAATCTATCGGATCCAATCCGATTTCATCTCGCCAAACATTGACGTTGGATTCGTCTTCTAATGGGAACAGTTCTGTCAGCCCTTTTTCCTTGTCAATTATTTTGGATTGGGTGCCATATTTCTGAGGCAAGTCTTTCATCACTTGTACCCGGTCATACAGCATGGCATAATAATTCCAACTCGCTTCGCCTTCCATACATTTTCCGTAAAGGATGGGAATATACTTTTCTAAAATAGCTACATCGGACTGGTGCTGGATGACAAAAAACGCCGCTTGAGCCGGACGCTCCCCGACTTCACTGACTTTCGGATAACCGTATTTATCAATCAGCGCAACCAATTTATTATAGTGTTTTTCATTTTGGGCTTTTTCCTGTTCTTCTGATAATTCAGGAAAATTCACATCCCATCTCGTATCCCCTCCATCAACTCCTTGGAAATATGCCGCTAGGTTTTCAATATAATATTTGAGCGTCCTGGTTTTCTGATCAGCGACCCACATTTCATCCAATTGATAGGCATAGGAATTTTTGTATGATTTCCTCACTTTATCTTGCAATCCTTTCCAACGAGGATTTGACTTGACCGGATCGAACCTCGGATCGGCTAACATCATGATTTTGCCAAAATTCGAGCCGAAATGCATCCAAGCGTTCATGGTTTTAAATACCGTTTTATGATCTCCTGCAAAAACAGCTTCTAGAGCATTGCGATACAAAACATCAGGCAAAGTAGCCAAAGACATTTTGATTTCCACACGACGGTTCAGCCGACGACCTTCGTCTGTAGTATTATCAGCAGCCGGCCTATCCGCTCCTTGGTTCATCAATACCAAGCGTACTCTTTTGATTTTGTGATTCGTTTCCAAATAACTGATAACCGATTCAATTCTTTCGGCGGCTAATTCCTGATGATTTGAGCCTACATTGTCCGTATGTCCGGAAATGGTGAACGCAGTATTCGGTCGAGCTTTCATTTCCTTGGCGAAGGTGTCCAATTTATTTTTTTCCTCTAGGGTCAAAACACTTTCACCTGTGGCGAAGTAACAATTCACATCCTCAATAACCTCTAGAGTTCCTTCGTCCTCGCTAGGGTCGTATTTACAATACTTCACGACTTCTTGGGCATTCGCGACTTTATCTTCAGACACCTTTCGAACTTCGACATCATCGATGAAAAATTCGTTGAAATCCCCTTCATCCTTTGTCAATTGATATATCGGGGGACCATCTTTTCCACGAAAAACACCGATAACCAAATACTTCAAATCACACAAGGGCTTCAATTGCCAATTGACTTGATACCATTCATCATACCTGACTTCGTCCAAGGTAAAATCCGTTCCACTGACCAAGCCACCAAATGGCTTGGCAATTTTTCGGGGAAAGAGATTCATTCCTAGTTGTTTCGTGTATTCGGGATGTGTAGCATCACCTTTTATATAAATCCAAAAAGAAACCTCATAAACGGTGCCCAACTGCATGGGTTTGCTAAGCATCGCTCCCAAGTAATCCGAACAGCCTTGGGTTTTGTGCAGGGCATCCATACAACCACCGCTATACTCCAATTGCATCATCGAACAACCTGATTTGGGTTTGATGTTTTCGGGACACCTTCTTTTATCTCGCTTTTCCCTTTTCTCGCCGGTACAATTACAATCACATAGACCGGGGTTCGAACCTACATCATTCCATCCCGGCATCATCAAGGAGAATGATGTCGCATCCCAAGGCATAATCAGGCAATCCCTATTGTTGTGTTTTTCGAAACTACCATTCGATACCATATTGTCTTGAGCACCCAAGGGAAACGTCAATATTAAGACCAATAAAAACAAGGAAGACTTCAAGGGGCTAAAGGCTGGAAAAACATTTCTGTATTTCATATACTCTTCTTTTGATTCATTGGGATACAATACATCCACAACAACATAATTTGAAGTAAAGAGTAAGTAACGGGAAAACAGGAACACATTCGGGTTAAATAAATGATAAAGCTTATTGCACCCCTCTCTTCTTAACAGAAACAAACAAAGTCAACCATCCGAAATAAGCTAAGGTCAAA
>JAHDCE010000294.1 GCA_020630045.1 Saprospiraceae bacterium
CCCGGCCAACAGGTGAAGTCCGGAGACGGATTGGTGATATTGTCTTCCATGAAAATGGAAAACACCATAGAAGCGTCAGAAGACGGTACGGTCGAAGAGGTGTATGCGGAGGAAGGAAAAAATGTAGAAGCCGGATTTTTATTATTGAAATTATCAACTGAAAATTAATGAAATATTATTCATCCGAAAAGGTCGCTAATATTCATAACGAAACCTTTTCTTTTATTGAAATAAAGGAAGCGGAAAACGTATTGACTTTGACCCTAGACAGAGAAGCGAAGAAGAACGCTATCCACCCACAAATGGTGAATGAGCTCGCCTTCGCCATGCAATATGCCAAGGAGGAAAAAAGCATTTGGGCGATTATACTGAGAGCCAAGGGCAATGTATTCTGTGCCGGTGCGGACTTGAAAGCATTCATGGGAATGCTAGGAGAATATGATTCTACGATTCCGACTCCGGACAATGAAATATTGATTGGTGAATTATTTAACAAGGTACATAAACCGGTCATTACCGTGGTGACAGGCGATGTATATGCCGGAGGATTTTTCTTCTTGGCAGGAAGCACATATACAGTAGCGTTGGATCATGTCAAATTCGGACTGCCGGAAGTCAAGCGTGGCATCTACCCTTTTCAGGTCATGGCTTCGCTGCTTCGGGTCATGCCTCCTAGGAAGGTAATAGATTGGTGTATTCGTGGTTACAATTTACCCGTGCAGCAAGCTGCCGAATGGGGACTGGTTACCGATGTCTGCGACGAAAGTAATATTGAATTAACAGTCAACGAAATCATTAATGATTTGAAGGCGAATTCTCCTAGTGCGATCCGGCTCGGACTGGAAGCTTTTGATCACATTCAACCCAGTGCGGAGCAGCACAAATATTTGATGTCCATGTTACAAAAAACGCTGATGACGAAAGACGGCCAGGAAGGTCTGATGGCGTTCAGAATGAAGCGGGAGCCGGTTTGGACGGGGGAGTAGTTTTTTTAGTGAAGAATTGATAGATAATAGTGACGAGTTATTGTCCGCAGATACAGTCTGTATATAGCAAAAAAATGATGATTTTTTTAGCATGTAAAACAAGATGAAATACCACTGTTGAAGTTCATCAGATTGCCATTGGTTACTCTCATCAAAAAAAGAGCCTTCCCTCTTTTAAGTACCCGGCCATAAATAATTAGGGAATATGCTTTTCGGGTATTTTTGCTTTATCCTTCGTACAGTCCTCAACTTGGTAGCTATGGCTACCAGTTTCCGGGCTTCCCTCGACTAAAACAAAAATACCCTTGAAAATCTTTATTCAATTACTTTTGTCCAGGTACTTAATAAAATTTTTAATCGCTTCATTTTAAAAAACAAATATGCCAAATTATATTAGCCAAATAGAAAAAATAGTTTTAGATATAAAAACAAATGAAGACAATCTAAAAATCGATTTAATTAATTTTTCGGAAAGCATTGAAACCAAAGAAGAAATAGCCTCTAGCTGCAAAGAGTTATTTAATTATTCAATGTCCGATTCGTTATTGGAATTTTATTCGCAAATACAATCATTCGAATTACAATGGTCGATAAAGGATTCGCATTCACTAACGCTTTTCGACGGTGATAAAAATCTCCCTAACCTTTTATACGGAAGCATTAAAATAAATCCTTGGTGGCAGATTTTACCTGAAGAGAATTGGGACAATAATATCTGGTTCCTAGATGATGACCCTAGTGTTCTTGAAGTCGAAAAAAAACTAAGACCATTTGATTATTTCAACAGTGATTTATCAGGTTCGGCTTGCTTTTATATTGACTCTAACAATCACATTTCTGATGAATTATTGTTTTTTAGTCATGAAGGCGGGTATTGTTTCAGCAAGGATTATTCGGAATCATACATCAATGATATGAATAGTGGATTAAGGCTAGAAAAATATATAGGCATTTTAGTCAAAACACGGGGCTGGGGAATTTGGCAAAGGATTTATGAAAGCATGAAACGAGGTATGAAGAAAGAAGGAAATATGTCAAGATATAATCATTATATGTCTCAATTATTTGACAATTATGATTTTTCAAAAATCACATAAAAAACACACTGCCAATATTAAATACTATTACTAAGTAAGTTAAAGAATTGGGGACAAGGTTTTGTCATGAATCAATGAACACATTACTATTATTCCGGAAGGAAATAAAAACGGGGGGTTGAAAGTGGATATAGGTTGGTATGACGAGTGGTTGTATGCCAATGATCCGGAAAACAAACCGGATGATTTTGAACCCAAACAAATCACGCCTCAATTCATTCGCAAGTCGATTTTATTCGCATTAGAAAACGGATGGGGCGAACAAAAAATGAATTTATTATTTCGAAAAGAAAAATAGATGTTATCACGGAATTTTTTGTATAAAATACGAATCGTTATTTTGGGAATCAACGAGGCATTCACCGCAAAGCATAGCCCTAGCTACGTTTAAGGGGAATAACGAAGTAAATTTTCAAAATAACGGTTCGGATATACTCAATTTTTCGTGATAACATCTAATAAACTATTAAATAAATAAAAATGGCAAGGAAAAAACTCATTCTTTCAGCGGCATTGACCGGAGCGGCGACCAACAGGAGCCATTGCCCATATATTCCTTATACTCCTAAAGAGTTGGGTGAAGAAGCGAAACGTGCGGTTGACGCAGGTGCCAGCATCGTACACATCCACGCACGGGAAGATGATGGAATGCCGAGCTGGCGATTGGAAGTCTTCGAACAGATTCATGAGGAAGTGCGTAAGCGTTGCCCCAATGTCATCATCAATTATTCTACCGGTGCCATCGGTATTCCGGTGGAAGATCGTATCCGACATGTAAAAGCATTAAAACCGGATATGGCGGCCTTTAATATGGGTTCGATGAATTATGCCATTTATTCCAAAAAGCAAAAGATGTTTTATTGGAACGGTGTATTCGAAAATTCATTCGACACCATGCAAACGATAGTGGGTGCTATGACCGAAGCAGGTACTACTCCGGAGATGGAATGTTTCGATACTGGGCACATCCGCAATGCGGAACCGCTACGCGACATGGGTAAAATACCGGACAATGCTTGCTACAGTTTGGTGATGGGTGTCCTAGGAGGAATTCCGGCGACGACCGAGAATTTGATGCATCAAATTTCACAAGTTCCCAAGGGAGCGTTTTGGCAAGTCATCGCCATCAGTAGGAAACAATGGCAAATGGCGGCGGTCGCTTGTACAATGGGCGGTAATTTCCGTGTCGGATTGGAAGACAACTTCTACCTACCCAACAATGAGATGGCGAAATCCAATGGCGAATGTGTGGAATGGGGCGTGAAACTCGCTAATATGATGGGTCGAGAAATCGCTTCTATCGAAGAAACGCGAGACATGTTGAATATCCCATTAAAAGAAACCGTATAAACCCATCCAATATGTTTGCATCGGACTTATTTAAAAATAAAATCGCCCTGGTTACCGGCGGACGGAGCGGCATCGGATATGCCATTGCCAAATTGATGTTGTCGCATGGCGCCAAGGTCACCATCGCATCCCGCAAAGCGGAACCATTGGCGGAAGCCGCTAAAGAACTTTCCGCCTTCGGAGATGTGGATCATAAGGCTTGTGATATTCGGAAATCGGAAGAGATACAAGCCTTGGCTAGCCAAATCAAGGAGCGGCACGGCCGCTTGGACATTTTGGTCAACAATGCGGGCGGTCAGTTCCCTACCCTAGCGGAAATATTGAACGACAAGGGCTGGAACGCCGTCATCAATAACAATTTGAACGGTACATTCTATATGACCCGGGAGATGGCGACCTCATTTTTTATTCCTCAAAAAGAAGGAGTCGTCGTGAATATTATCGCCAATATATTCAGGGGTTTTCCGGGCATGGTACACACTGGCGCCGCTAGAGCCGGCGTCGAAAACTTGACCAAAACATTGGCGGTAGAATGGAGCGATTACAATGTGCGACTCAATTGTGTGGCACCGGGCATCATCGAATCTTCCGGATTGGATCAATATCCGCCACAAATCCAAGAGATGTTCGAGCAAGCGAAGCAGGCCATTCCGAGCGGTCGCTTCGGTACAGTGGACGACATCGCCCAAACAGTGGCGTTCCTAGCCAGTCCGATGGCTTCTTATATCAATGGAACGACTTTGTATGTGGATGGTGCACAACACCTCAATTATGATGTCGGAGGTTTGGCTCGCGTGATGAAATCGTTTATGTAAGTAATAGTCGGAATGAATCACCTTTATCCTTTTTTAATTTTGGGGCTATTTTTTTGTTTACATGTTCTAACTCATCAACTGATGTGGGTAATTCTTCCCCCATCAATAATGAAATGGATCTCCCCTTCAAGGACACCATACACACTTTTGTCCTAGATTCCGCCATCCACAGATTAGGAAAAATAAATCCGGATAGTGCGGATCGTAAAGTCATCAAACGATTCAAGTATATCGGAGAAGAACCTGATGTCATCGTTCGAATCTGGACGGGTGACCCCCATTTCATTTGTGAACATCCTAAAGAGCCATTATTCAAGGATAGTATTTATTCGTTTACGGTTTGTTTCCATCACAAGGGTAAACGTGGAAAAATGAGAAAACGGATGGGATTCAAACTGATGAATGACGTCTTGATTCCCATTATTTTCGAAGGGGAATATGTAGAGTAATACCACTCAGTCGTCAATTCCATTATTTTTATGTGCTGAATTCATTTCGGCATCACATCAAAATCAATTGACCAATGAACCGTTTACTTTCTCTACAAGCGAAATTGAAAAACTTTCCTTTCGGAAAATCCATCTTTTCTTATTTGGTGGCACGAAATGATCCTTATTTCCTATCCATCAAACCGCACATTCTCACTTTGGAGTCGCACTTGTGCAAAGTTCGGATGCGTAGGAGAAGATCGGTAGAAAATCATATCCGGACGGTTCATGCCATCGCCATGTGCAATCTCTGTGAATTGGCGGGCGGCTTGTGTTTGGAAGCTACGATCCCCAAGTCACACCGTTGGATTCCGGCCGGAATGGAAGTCGCTTATCTAAAAAAGGCGACGACGGATTTAATCGCCACTTGTCAACTCGGTGAAATTGATTGGGACAATTGTAAAGAAGTTATCTGCCATGTTTCCGTCAAGGACACCCATGACATCGAAGTGATGACAGCCGATATCCGAATGAAAGTTTCTCCTAAGAAAAGATAGCCGAACCATCTTATATCATCGAATGAACTCGTCGTTTATTTTCCTGGGTTTATCGGAATTAGGGGAAGGTGGTCTTCTCTAATATTAGATTTATTTTTTGGGTAAATTTTAAAGTAAATCATGAAATCAAGTATCATCCTAATTTTCGCCCAAAAAAATTCCGAATTGGGAATGGAAAGATAACGTCAACATGACATCAATCCATCTTTCCTTATTACAATACAAAATAAATTTTAAAATGATTTTATCCACCACATCCAACCTCGAAACACACACAATTAAATCCTATCTCGGTATCGTTACCGGGGAGACTATTATCGGAGCGAATGTGTTTAAAGATTTTTTTGCGGGTATCCGCGATATTGTAGGGGGACGTTCTGGTTCCTATGAAAAAGTATTGCGCCAAGCGAAAGAAAGTTCCATCGCGGAGATGAAAGCAAGGGCCCAAAAAATGGGTGCGGATGCGATTATTGGCATCGACTTGGATTACGAAACTATCGGCCCAAACGGCGGTATGATTATGGTAACAGCTTCCGGGACGGCGGTGAAGCTTTAAGAAAACACATTTCGATTTAATACAAAAATGGCAATGCTTAGGCGTTGCCATTTTTTGTATTAGATGTTATCACGAAATTTTTTGGATGAAAGACGAATCGTTATTTTGGGAATCAACGAGGCATTCGCCGCAAAGCATAGCCCTAGCTACATTTAAGGGGAATAACGAAGTGGATTTCCAAAATAATGGTTTGGCTATACTCAATT
>JAHDCE010000295.1 GCA_020630045.1 Saprospiraceae bacterium
TGTCCTGCCGCAAAAACTGCTCGTCGAAATCGACAACTTATTTTTTGAGGGTTACATATTTCTTTTTATTTCGCCGGAAGGCGATTACAAATAGGAGACAATTTGGAAGTAAGAGCATGTTTAAAATTCCATCAATTGGCTACAAGCAACAAATTTTATCTTGAATTTCGTTAAAAAGCCTCGCCGACGCACTGCGTCGCCTACGTTTTTCGCCTCATTCAAAATTAAATTTGTCCACTTTCGCTCAATCATGAAAATTTAAACATACTCTAATAAATAACTTTTCGAAAAGATTCTTTTCCTAAAACAAATGAAAAAATCTTTTTTTACCGTTACATTGTATAGGCGGTTACTAGAACAATCCAATAGCCGCATTCAACGCCGTTTCCCAATTTTGTCCGAACTGCAAAGGTAAGACAACCAACCTTCAATCTAGTTGTTTGCATCATTGTAATGTAATCCGACTTGAAACGGTTTAGTAACAAACGATATTCAGCATGATTAGAATTATATCTTTCACCTCCATTTTATTGGTCATGTTCTGGGCGGTTCCTTCGTGGGGACAGACCATTCAGACGGAATTCGGTAAAAACAGGGTGCAATATCATGATTATACTTGGTTCGAGTACGAGACCAATAATTTCCGTGTGTATTGGTATGGAGACGGCCGAAACGTAGCTCACTCAGCGATTCAATTGGCGGAATGGGACTATCAGGAAATCCAAGAAATCCTAGAACATCGACTCAATCGAAAAATCGATATCATTGTTTATGTGGACATCACCGACCTCAAGCAGAGTAATATCGGTAATGAGGAGGCCTTCGTCAATACTGGTGGTCAAACTAAAATCGTAGAGAATAAAGTATTCGTTCATTTCAATGGCGACCACAACGATTTGCGCAAGCAAATCCGCGAAGGCATCACAAGCGTGTATTTGAACATGATGATGTTTGGCACCAATTTGCAAGAGATGGTGCAAAATGCGGTGTTGCTCAATCTACCTGAATGGTTTACCCAAGGACTGATTTCTTATGTAGGCGAACCTTGGAGTACGGACTTGGACAATCAGTTGCGGGATGCTTTCGAACAAAAAGACTTTGCGAGTTTTGAAGAATTCGCAGCGCAAAACCCGGCGCTTGCCGGACATTCCCTTTGGTATTATTTGGAGAGCAACTACGGGCGGGCCACCCTTTCGAATTTGCTTTATTTGACAAGAATCAATAGAAGCGTGGAGAGCGGCTTCCTCTACGTGATGGGAATTCCCTACAATCGGATGCTGAATCAGTGGCAATCCTATTTTGAGCAACGTTATGCTTTGCCGATGAGCGGCTCGATGATGCCGGGCGATTCGCTCTTGGTCGATATCAGGAACAAAAGGAATTTGCCTTTCACTCAATCCAAACTCAGTCCGGATGGAAAGCGGTTGGTTTATGTCACTAATGAAATCGGAAAATACAAGGTCTATTTAATGGACTTGGAGACCGGAAAAAGTAAGTTGTTGTTTAAGGGAGGATCAAGGAACGCCATACAATCCACGGACTATAATTATCCGATTGTGGCTTGGGGAAGGAACAATTCGACCTTGGGTATCATATATGAACGTCGAGATGTCATCAAATTCAGGCAGTACAATACCCAAAGTAATTCATTGATTGACGAACAAGATTTCGCACCTAAATACCAGCGGGTTTTCAGCATGGATTATATGGGTCAGAACGAACTTGTCGTATCTGCGGAAATCGACGGGCTTTCGGATATATTCATTTATCGTATCAACCAACGTTCGACCAATCGAATCACCAATGATTACTTTGACGATTTAGATGCGGTATATTATGAGCAGGATGGAAAAAAGGGTATTCTTTTTTCTTCCAACCGGGATCATTATACCCAGGTCAAACCTTACAAATTGGACTCGTTGCTTCCTGTCGGGCAATTTGATATTTATTACTACGCCCTTGACGGAAATGATGAAAAAATCATTTCACGGGTTACTGACACCCCATATTCAAACGAAAAAAATCCGACGGTCATCAATGGGGAGTCCTACTCTTTCCTTTCTAATAAGAATGGTGTTCGGAACAGGTACCAAGGAGAGTTGGAGTCCTTTGTGGCTTATCGTGAAAAGGTTGTGGTTTTGAAGGACAAGGAGGAATTCATTTTCCATCCGGATTCTACAGTAGCTATTGATGAGGAGCAAATCGATTCTGTTTTTATACGTTCTATATACCGCTTACGCGGAAAAAATAAACCGGTCACGAATTACCCTAGGGATGTCATCGGTTCGCATATTTCAAGGAGCGGGAAGGTGGTCGAGAATATCGCCATGAACGGCCGTCAAAAGTTATATGTGTATGATGTCGATTTGGAAATGAAAAAAAGTTTATTGAATTCCGAGTACCGTCAATTGTTGATGCGTAAAAAGGCTTTGGAAATCAAAAAAGAGCGGAATGTCGCTCCGGAAACAACGGTCATCGAGGAGCGTCCTTCATCTAATCCTTCTCCTGAAAGGCCGGGCAAACCGAATGACGAATGGACATTCGAATCTCCTTTTGGAAGTGACAAGGAGCAAGAAAAAGACAAGGAGGACAAAAGGTCGGATGAGGAGGAATTCGACTTTGATTTTGTCGTTGATTATCCGGCAAACACTAACAATAAGGAGAAAGAAACGGAGTCGATACTACAGGAAGGTACTCCGCCATCGGAGCGGGATTCCGGTTTTATCGATATAGATAATTATACTTTCGAGGGTGATTTTGAGACGGAAAAACCGGATGCTGCCGTGATTGTAACGGATACTGAAGGCAAAGTTTCGTTACAGAGTCCGAACATTGCCTATGCGAAGGAACCTTTCAAAAAGATGAAAAAGAAAGTCCATCGCTTCTATCCTCCGAACATCCTGACGCATCGACTCCATTTCAAGGCGGATATCATCACTACTCAGTTGGACAATAGTTTGTTGTTCGGTGGTATGGATTTGTTTACCGGTAATGCTTTCGATTACCCTCCGCCCGGTATCCTCATCAAAAGTCGGGTTCAGGATTTGTTTGAGGATTATGAGCTGGAAGGCGGGGTTCGAATTCCGACTACTTTTGATGGTTTGGAATATTTCGTTACGTTTAAGGACAAGAAAAAACAACTGGATAAACATTATTCCTACTACAGAAAGACATCTACTAGGACATATGAAAATCCGGCACAAATCGTAGTCTATAATGAGCGCATCAATACGGATATGGCGATTGCGGAATTCAAGTATCCGCTAGACATTTTTACCAGTATCAGATTGCGTGGAACGCTTCGGAATGATAGAAGGCTATTCTTATCGACGGATCGGATATCGTTGGAGTCCGACCCTCAGAATACACAGAGCATGGGGGTACGTGCTGAATTCGTATTTGACAATACTCTGGATATTGACCTCAATCTTAGACACAATACTAGATTGAAGGTGTATGCCGAGGCGATGAAACAAATGGACATCGATTTCTTGGACGGTTTTAATTTCAATTTCGACAAAGGTTTCATGGGTGTGGTCGGTGCGGATGTCCGGCATTATGAAAGGTTGGGCAAGCATGCTGTTTTGGCGACTCGATTCACCGCAGCCGCTTCTTTTGGTTCTAAAAAGGTATTGTACTATATCGGTGGTGTGGAAAATGCTTTATTACCGGGTTTCAACAATAATATTCCTATTCCTGATCCTAGTGTTTCGGATTTTGCATTCCAGACGCTTGCGAGTCCTTTGCGTGGTTTCCGGACGAATATCAGAAACGGTAATTCTTTTGCTATCGCTAATGTGGAATTGCGCGTGCCTTTATTCAAATATTTTTATAAGCGGCCGATCAAATCGAGTTTCTTGAGGAACTTCCAGTTGGTCGGATTTTTTGATGCGGGTACTGCCTGGCAGGGTTTTTCTCCTTTCACTGATGACAATCCTTTGAATACGGATGTGATTTCAAATCCTGTGGTTCAGGTGACGGTCAATTATTATCGTGATCCGATCGTGGCCGGGTTCGGTGCAGGCTTGCGTACCAAGTTGTTCGGTTATTTCATAAAATTGGATTATGCACGCGGAATCGAGACGAAGCAATTGCAGCCGGGGATTTGGCATCTTTCTCTTGGCACGGATTTTTAGAACCTTCGTTTATGACTCGTGAACGAGAGGAAATATTGGATGCTCCTGAAGAACAGGTGGTTTCGTATTCGCGTACTGAAAAAAGGAAATTCTTGGTCGCGGGTGCGGGAGTTGGGGTCGTGTTTATTGGTTTGGTATGGTATACGATTCACTCGGGGGCATTGCATCTTTCTGTCAGTGATTTTGATCGGACGTTATTGTATGTTCCTAATTATTTCTCTGTCTCTATTTATCATCTTTTGTTGTTTGTGCCTTTGATCATCGGGCAAATTATTTTCCTCATTATCGCTAAAGCGAAACGCCAACCGTACTCGGAATTGTTCTGGGCGGCGGCTGGACTGAATTTTTTTTCTTTTCTGGTTTGGGGGACTACGAGCGGTTCTGTTAGGGGATTCCAGTATTTGGCGGTGGTGATGATCGGGATGATCCTAGGGGCTTTTACTGTCAGTGGCTTGATTCTGTTGTTTAAGCGGAAGTATGTGTTTCTCGGGGTGGTTATCTTACTTGGGAGTTTTGCTTTGTTTGTGGGGGTGGTGCAGTAGGGGTATGTGATTCCAGATGCTTCCATCTCTGAGTAGCCCATCCCTGAGTAGCCCATCCCTGCGGAATGGGTTGTGTTATGGCGTCCCTTCGGGACTTGGGTGCTCTGGGGGCTTCCATCCCTGACGGAATGGGTTGGGGTATGGCGTCCCTTCGGGACTATTGGGTTGGGGATTCTTTCAGGTTTTACAATTCTTTAATTATGTTTTTGAAGGGTGATCGTATTTTATATTTTTTCTTTTGCTGGGGCGTTTTTTGTTCTTGTGATTCGAATGGGTTGATGAACGAACCGTCTTCTATTGAACTTGTAGATAGTCTTTTTATTGATGATAAAAGGGATACGATTTTGGATAAGACCGAAGGGAAAGGTTTGGGTTTGAACGGTGATATGGACGGGAACAGTGGTGATGTTTTGGATGAAGGAATGGATTCTGAATCTTCCTTGACCGATACTTGTCATTGTGAGGAAAAGGAAAGTCGGATTCCTCAATATACGGATTTAACATTCAGTAATAATCGAAGGTCTTTTGTAACGGATTCTTTGTCTTCTTATCAGGGTGCTAGGCGGTTTTCAATCAAGTCATTGACGCTGGTTGATTTTGATACGATTCCCAAGGAGTTCGGGATTTTCCCGAATGTGGAAACGGTAGTTTTGGAAAACATCAATCATCGTAATGTTGTCGGGTTGGATGTTTTTAAAAACTTGAAGCGGCTGCGGCTTTCTGAGTTGAGATTAGATATTCCGCCTCAAGCGGAATGGCCGGAAAAAATTGTTGTCTTGGAAGCTTTAAAGACTGAAATATCCGGTATTGAAAACTTTTCTCGTTTCCGCAATATGAAATATATGGATATGTCATTTTCAGGATTCGACCGATTTCCGGAAGGATTCGAAAACATGGAATGTTTGCAGTTTTTCACTACCGGCGCTCATCGGTTCGGAGATATTGATTTATCGACGATCGACCTCTCGGGATTGGATTGTTTGCTTGAACTTAAGTTTCATACATGGTATGATAATATGGTGGGTATTCCGAAAGGAATAGAAGAAAAAAAGAACAAGGCTAAACTGAACATCCATCATCAAAAACTAACTGATGCGGAAAAACAAATATTGAAATAAGGTATTAGATGTTATCACGAAAAATTAGGTATAGCCAAACCGTTATTTTGGAAATCCACTTCGTTATTCCCCTTAAACGTAGCTAAGGCTATGCTTTGCGGCGAATGCCTCGTTGATTCCCAAAATAACGATTCGTCTTTTAAGTACCCGGCCATAAATAATCAGGGAATATGCTTTTCGGGTATTTTTGC
>JAHDCE010000296.1 GCA_020630045.1 Saprospiraceae bacterium
CGGCGAATGCCTCGTCTATTCCCAAAATAACGATTCGTCTTTCATACAAAAAATTTCGTGATAACATCTAATCTATTTACATCTATTACTCGGTTTCGTTTACCATTTCTTGTTCTTTGGATTTGACCGTCCATTCAAATTCTTCATTTTCGAATTCCATGACAATGGTCATATTATTGTCTAATTCTCCGGATACCAGTTTTCTTGCGACAGGTCTTCGGATTTCAGACCGAATGACTGATGCGACAGGTCGGGCTCCATACTTTTCCGAGTACCCCATAGATACCAATTGATTGCGGGCCGTTTCCGAGAGCTCCAAAGTAATATTCCGTTGTGCCAAGGTTTTTTCTAGTTTGGCGAGTTGGATATTGAATATCATTCCAACCACGGACTCGGATATTGGCCTGAAAGGAACAATTTCGGTTAACCTTCCTAGGAATTCCGGTCTGAAATAAGGCGACATAATTTCAACCAATTCTTTGGAGTTGGGGACGATTCCTTTTCTGAATTGTTCCGCTACCCATTCACTACCAATATTGGAAGTGAATATTATTATAGAATTAGAAAAATCCCCTTCTCGTCCCAACTTGTCATGTATCTGTCCTTCATCCATCATCTGGAGAAATACATCATAAACGGAGGAATGCGCTTTTTCGATTTCATCGAATAAAACGACGGAATAAGGTTGTTTTCTGATTTTATTAACCAAGAGTCCCCCTTCTTGGTAACCGACATATCCGGGAGGAGCTCCATAAAGTAAAGCTGCCGAATGTTCTTCTTTGAATTCTGACATGTCAAACCTTATCATGGCTTTTTCATCATCGAATAAAAATTCGGCAATGGTTTTCGCCAATTCTGTTTTTCCTGTTCCAGTTGGACCTAAGAAAAAGAACGACCCGATTGGCTGGCCGGATTGATTGAGGCCACTTCTGGACTCGATAATCGCCTCCGATAAAGAAGTGATTGCTTGGTCTTGCCCTACTACCCTCTTGGTCAAGTGATCCGCGATATTCAGTAATTTATCTTTTTCTTGGGAGCGAACTTTTCCGATTGGAATTCCTGTTTCATGGGCAACTATGGCGGCTACTTCTGTAGGAGACACGGATTCGATAGGTTGATCGGCGAAATCCCACAACTCACCTAGGATGTCATCCATGGTTTGCATAAGGGTTTCCGGGTGGTTGATTTCTTTAAGATTGGTTTCATTCGTGACCTGTCCTAATAAAACCGGGCTTACTCTTTTTCCCATCAAATGATGTAGCCAATTCAGACCTTCCATCAATGCGGTGTCATCATTTACGAAACCGCCATTTTTTTCTTGTTCGACCAAATCTTGTAGCAATCCTGAAATACTAGAAATTTCATGTTTGGATTGTTCATTACAAACCTTGACGGCTGACATGGTTTTGTCAAGTAATTCGATTGCGCTTGATGGCAATTTCTTTTCTTTAAAATATCTTTTTGAAAGGGAAACTGCCGACTTCAATGCCTCTTCCTCAACTTCAACATTGAAATGATCGGAAAACATTTCTGAATATTTTTCCAAACATTTCAAGGTGTCCGCTTCTCCTAGTTCTTCAAGATGAAGCGGTTGCATTTTGCCAAGAAGAGATGCTTGTTTTTCAATGGTTTTCCTGAAGGCGTCATTTGTAGTTGTGGCGATAATTGAAATTTCGGTTCGTTCTAATTGAGAACCTAAAAACCCTAGGAGGATATTGTTGTGTGATTCGTGATCGGAAAATAATAAATGTAGATTATCTAATATCAGGATTGCCCGATTGTCTAATTTTTCTAATTTAGAAAATACCTTTTGGAGCTTGGAAACAATCTCGGCCGGACCTTGATTTCCATTCATCAATTGGATGGCGTCACAGTCAAAGACCTTTACTTCTTTCCAATATGAAAATTTATTTTTCCGTTCTGAGAGATGTCCTAGAAAGGCAGTAACGAGAGCCGACTTCCCTACTCCCGGGTCACCGACAACCAGAACACCGATATTGAAATAACGCATCATCGCCTCTTGTATCATACGCACTTCCTTATCCCTTCCTATAATGGAACTCAAGGTTTCATTTTCTTCTATTTCGAGTTCAGTACAATAAGGAACCGAAACATTAGCTGCCATTAGTGGAGAAATGGATTCGCCAAGAGTGGATGCGCTCTTTTTTAGTCCACCGGATTCAAAAATACTTAGAAATTCTCCAGGTGAAATATCCAGGGATTTCAGTTGTGGAGCGGAGTAGACACAGCCGGGGGTGATTATGCTTAGAAATGCACAATTCGGATCGATATAGTCAGTTCCTAAAACCAATTTATTCCTCACAGATTCACGCAATACATTTTCGAGTTCTGTGTCTCCTTCCGGTTCCGAAACAGGAGAAAGAGCTTTGGGTTGATTTTCGATTCTCATACTCGCCCATTCCTTGAGATAATCGACGTCTTTTCCCATTGTTTCCAGAATGGGAACCAATCCTGTTTCTTCAATCAATAATGCCTTCAAAAGATGAGCGGGACTATAAGTGTCTTGAGATTCTCTTTTGGCGATTTTTTTTGCGTAACGAATGGCATCGTTGAGGTTTTCGCTGTACTCTTTGGTTTGAAATTCCATGTTTTGGGTTGTTGTTGTTGTTGTTGTTGTTGTTGTTGTTGTTGTTGTCTAGATTTACGAGCATACTTAAATCGGAATTAATCGGTATTTAAAAGAGTTATACTCGAAATGAATTGGAGTATAAAACGGCCTATTCTTTTCTAACCCTTACCATTTGGCGAACGACCATTTTATCAGTTAATTTTTTTTCCAACCCACCACAAAGGACTTCCCATTCGCTTTCATCTAGGCGGGTTTCGATGTCGGGCTGTAAAATGATATCTATCGTTCTAATCAGTCCTTTTTTGTTGTGTTCGGAAATAGCGACTCCGTCTTTAATGGCGACTCCCTTCAACAAATGTCCGGAATCGGCCATGACAAATTGTTCAATATCTTTTCCTGAAACCAAGCGTTCTTTAGACAGAATGGTTTTCCTCAATTGATTCATTCTGATGTTTTCATCCGCGACATCCCTACCTCCTAAAGAATTGGTGATGAAAATGATATTTCCTGATTCTAATAAATTGTCAGCACGGTATTGTTGAATAGAATCTTCAGGTCCAATTCCATTCGCCAGATGTGCATTGGTCGTCCAGTATTCATAGCTTAACCAATCTGTGCCTTCGTATGGATTTACGAGGATATAATTCTTCTTTATTCCTCCTAGAGACCGTTGATTTCTTGTTATTTTTTTCTCAAGGGCATCCACTAGTACTTGGATTTCTCCAAGGTCTTTCAACAAACTATCCATTCCTAGAGATGAAAAGGAGTTTCCTTCTTCCCTTATTTTATGAATGACTTGTTGTAATAATAGTAAACCTTTATTCTCATCAGTTGCATCTAGTGCATCTAAATTCAATAGAAAAGATCCTTGTAGATCATCTACATTTTCAGGATTTGGACATGGTTGATATTCGCGTCCCAATTTATCGCTCAGGGATTCGACTCCTAAGAATGTTTCGCCTTCCGGCGGATCCAGGGGCAATATTGTCCCTGAACGAGAAAAACTGTGGGGCAACTTATTCAACTTCCGATTCATCACCGGGACGCAATTGAGTAGTGGTACCAAATCGCGGATTATATCCCGCTTAAAAGCCGGGGGAAATTCCAAACGTATCCAGAAGCAGGGAATATTGAACAATTTAATATGTTCTTCCCTGAATTTATCAAGTAGAATACTTGGGATGGACATTCTGTTTTCTTGGGTTTCCAATCCGAAAGTATTGGGTTTTTTATACGAAACAAATCGACTTTCATAATTGGAAAAAACATCTCGTTCAAGTCTTTTTACATGATTTTCAGAGAAGTTTTGGGTGTCTTCCTCTTCTATTGTTTTTTTGGATGAAAGGCTGATGAACTCCTCGTTGGAATACAATTCGGCTTTTATTAGTGACCTGAATGATAAGACTTCATTGCTAATAACTTGTTTTGCATTGGACGTTAAAAATAATGATAAATCGTCTTGGATTCCCGGTTCGCTCGATTCAACGCCTAGCCAAATACAACCGTCGTTCAAGATTGTCCCCAAGGACATCGTGATACTGTTTTCTACTTGTCCATAATCGTCAATGAATTTGGCTTTATTGCCTGAAATCACCCATCGGGTATATCCATTAAACAGGGACATGGGCAGAGCTGGAGAAAAATAAATGTCTCCTTGGATTTTTTCGTTGGTTTTAGCACTTAGGCCGTTGGGGATATAAAATTGATTCCTTGGGGTAATGGTAACATTTGAACGAATCGGATTTACTTTTATGACCCCATGCGGTGGACGAGCGAGTTTATCGTCCCCTTTGACAAGAATATCTGTCAGGCGAGTGAGTATTTGATTGTTGGAAGCAACTAGACCCTGACCGACTTTGGACAATTCGTAAGAAATTGCATCGACGAGCAACTGTACCAAGGGGTCCATTTGGGAAGTTTCTCTCCCCAAAATCCTTAGAATATTTGATTGCAGACTTTTCTTAATGTCCTTCTTATCGGCTAGTAAGTTTGTTTTCATGGGGATTGTTGTTTGTTGTGTTCATCTTAGGTTAATTGTTTTATTGTGATATCGGGCTTACAAATACTTCGGTTTGAAAACCGAATGCCTCGCCGGATTCGGACATTTTGCCATTGACGAAAATTTTGGCTTTTTTCTTCACATCAGGAAATTTCCGAAAGGAATAGTCTATTTCAACTTCTGAAAGAATGACTTTTACCGACGCTTCTTTCAATCGAGGTTCAAATTCGGCGATGACTTCTTCAAGTGAGGAAGCAACTGCATTTTCCCATTGATGGGCACTAGCGATAAGTTCAAATTGGAGATCCCATATCTTACAACCGAAGTTAGGAGAAGACGGAAGTTTGCCTAAAGGAGTACATATTATCAGCATTAGATGCTGACAAATTGAATCTCCCAAATTTGCTTTCCCTTGTTGATTATTGAATAGATTATGGGGATTAAGGGGGAGGTTGTAGTAATTGGGTCGGGTCATTATTGTTGTTGTATTTTGTTGTTGTTTAGTTGTGTGGTTTTCTCAAAATTTATCACATATGTGACGGTCAAATATAGAATATATTGTTTGGTAGATGCAAAAATTAACAGCTTATTTTTATTTAACGTCGTAGCCCCCATTCTTTATTCCCTAAGGAATATTTGAGGTTCAGTTCTTTTTTTCTTAGAAAAGAAAATTCTGGATGAGTAAAGGTGAACTTAATATAAAAACTTTTGAGTTCTCTCAAAAATCAAATCTTAAACGCCAAGCTCAAGTAAAACCGCCTGCCTTCGGCGGGGATAATACCGGGGCCGGGATAAGAAGCGGTACGGCGAGTGAAATAAGCCTCATTGAGCAAGTTGTTGATTCCGCCTGTCAGGCGAAACCATTTCCATCTATAGGCGGCTGAGACATCTAGGACTTGGAAAGAAGGAATGGCGCCACGCGTCGCATTGGAAACGAACTCGGCGTTGGTGGCGTCACTAAAATGTCGATGGGTATAGGAATATTGAAATGCGGCAGAGATGCCTGTTTTATGATTAAAGGTTATTCCTGTTTTCACATTTATCGGTGGAGTCAACTCTACTTTGTTTCCTTTGAAGTCGGAGTTACCGGACAGGTAACGACCATGTGTAAACGCCAAATTGGAATACAATATCAAGCTATTGTCAGCAGTCTTTGGAGCGAATGTTTTCCAAAGGTCCCATTGAAAATATGACTCCAAGCCAATGACTAAGGCATCTCCTATATTGGTTCGAAAATCAATCGGGCGTTCTACTTGGAATTCGTCTATAATAATGGTCGGAGTTATTCCGATTCTATTGGAATAACGAAGGGCGTATACAGTTGCATCATATTGGAATACCTGTTTTTTATCTGTCCCTCTTATTCCTATATCAAAGTTGTATCCTT
>JAHDCE010000297.1 GCA_020630045.1 Saprospiraceae bacterium
AGCTACGTTTAAGGAGAATAACGAAGTGGATTTCCAAAATAACGGTTTGGCTATATTCAATTTTTCGTGATTACATCTAATACTGAAGTATTTGATTGAAAAGCAATTATAAAAATGAAACGGCAGTCGTAATACGACCGCCGTTTTCATTCAATCCCGAATTGAATTCGGTATAGGGTGCAATATTTTTTAATCGGAAATATTCAATGGAACATCCACAGAAATCCTAATTTCAGGAATAGGTTCAACTTCAATAATTTCTAATTGATTAGAATTCGTAATCACTAGCTCGGAATTCTCATCTCCTGAAAAATCGTCACTAACCTCTACCGGTATAAATGAATTTGCAAAGGATTCTTCCCAAGGCAATGCTTCAAGCGGTTTTAGAATTTCCCGAATCTTCTCTTCGTTAATAACGAAATCATCCTTAGTATCTTGAATTTCCAAAACAGCAGCTTTACCCTTCTGCTTTTCTAATGAATTATCAGTAGCCAAGGTGGCCGGTTCTTCCTTTTCTTCTACTTCTGCTACGACTTCGGTTTCCATAAATGGAGGTAGCGGATTGAATACATCTTCAGTTTGAGCTACCGGAGCGTCAGACTCCATAACCGGTTGGTTAACTGATCGAGTAAGATACAATGTGACCAACATGCCTATCACTAAAATGATGGCCACAATACTCAATCTACTCAACTGTCTGCGAACCCATAGATTCAATGGCAACTCAGGTTTGATTTTGTCCCAAACCTCTTCGGGAGGTGTCACCTCCTCACCCTCAAAAGATTGCCGGAACAAATCATCCAAATCATGCGGCTCAATGCCTCCTTGAATATTGTCCCAAACTTGCTCCTCCGGCTGTTGTTCCCATTGCTCAAAAGCGTCTTTAAAAAAACCGTCCAAGTCTTTACCTGTGTTTTTTTCTTTCATCACTGATACTTCTTTACCATCTTTTGCAACATTGCTCTTGCCCTTGCCAATTGAGACTTTGAAGTTCCCGTAGAAATATTCAGCATTTCACCGATTTCCTTATGGGAATACCCTTCAATGGCATAAAGGTTAAAAACAGTTCGATATCCTGTGGGTAGTTTTCGGACCATATCCAACAAATCCGCATGGGACATTTTCCTGAATCCATCCGAATCGCTTCCTTGAATGTGGAACGCAGAAGAGATTTCCAAATACCTTCCCGTGTTCGCAGATCGACGATAATGCTCAATAGCGGTATTGATGAATATTCTTTTCACCCAACCTTCAAATGAGCCTTCTCCCCGATACTTATCCAAGTTATTGAACAATTTGATGAATCCGTCTTGCAAGATGTCTTGGGCAGATGCTGCGTTTTCTGAATAACGCAAGCAAATGGCATACATCTTGGGCGAAAACGTCCTGTACAATTGCTCCTGACTGCTCCGCCTGCCGGCAATGCAATCTTGGATTAAATCGGCCGTAATGGCCACCCCGTTGATAACTGCTTCAACCATAATGGACAAATAAGTTTTCTCGATAGTGTATGTAGTATGTTCTAAGTTTTTGTGTCACCGCTAAATGCGGGTTCAACAGATTGATATCAATTTGACCTGACACCAACCCTAAAGTAACGAGTATTTCGCAGTTATTTATACTCGTCGGTGATAATATTAGATGTTATCGCGAAAAATTGAGTATAGCCAAACCGTTATTTTGAAAATCCACTTCGTTATTCCCCTTAAACGTAGCTACGGCTATGCTTTGCGGCGAATGCCTCGTCTATTCCCAAAATAACGATTTGTCTTTCATACAAAAAATTTCGTGATAACATCTATTATAATTCTTTCAAAAAAGCCCTTATCGCTCTTCCGCGATGACTGATTTTATTTTTTTCTTCCTTCCCCATTTCTGCAAATGTCTTTGTCTCTCCATCCGGAATAAATACCGGGTCATATCCGAATCCTTTAACACCACTTTTCTGCGTAGCGATTTGACCTGAACAAATTCCTTCGAACGTAACGACTTTTCCTTGTCTGACACAAGCGACCACCGTTCGAAAACGAGCCGTCCTATCTTGCTGATCTGACAATTCCGCAATCAGTTTATCCATATTGGCGTCCGAATTTTTATCAGCTCCGGCATACCTGGCCGTATGGACCCCAGGTTGCATTTCCAGAGCAAACACTTCCAATCCGGTATCTTCAGAAAAACAATCCAAACCATACTTGTCATAAACATACATGGCTTTTAAAATCGCATTCCCTTCCAAAGTCGGTTCTGTTTCGGGAATGTCTTCTGTACAGCCGATATCTACCAAACTCTTGATTTCATATCGACCTCCTAGCATTTCATTCACCTCACGCACCTTATTCGGATTTCCCGTAGCAAAAACTAATGTCGGTTTCATATTACATTTGATCATTTAAAATTCGTCAAAATAGAAATAAACAAGTTCTACATCATTTATCATATACTTGACGTAAAGCATCCCAAAGTTTCTTTTTCAAATCCCTGTTTGAAGCTAACTTATCCAACCGATCACATATCGTGAAGGTTATACCGGCCAATTCTACCGGGTAATAAGGAACCACACTGTAATTCAAACAAAGCCTTTCAGGAGGAACGCCGAACAAAAACACCTTATCCGGCAGTCCGTCCTTGGTAATATCCATTATCCTGAAAACGCTTTTTCCTTCGGGTAAACTCACCAATGTCGCATCATTCGACAAAGACACATCCACCGCTTCAAAGATCTTTTCCAATAAGGAATAATTTTCCATATCGGACGCTTCTAAGACGATAAAACATGGCGAGAGGTTGCTTGACCACTCAATAGTTTCTCCTTCGATGTCTTGCCGAAGGTCGTTTCCACCCCACTCCCCGACTTGGATATAATTTTTTAAAATGTGCAAATTTTAAATTTTAATTTTGAGAACTTACAAATAACTGAAATTTACAAAATAATATATTGCAAATCATTGATTTTCAGATAAAAATTCCGTATCTTTGATGTAGAAAATTAAAGAAGTCATGTTTAATATAAAGGTAACCAAAACCCTAAATTCACAACTAACAAATATTGATTTCTCAAACCTTCCTTTCGGAAAAACCTTTTCCGACCACATATTCATAGCTGATTTTGAAGATGGTCAATGGACCGACCTCCGAATAGAACCTTTCGGGCCTATCAGTATGCACCCGGCGTCCAGCGTTTTGCACTATGGGCAAGCCATTTTTGAAGGCATGAAAGCCTATCGCCAAAACAACGGCGAACTCGTACTTTTCAGAGCTGACGAACATGCACGACGATTTAATGAATCTGCTCAAAGACTTTGCATGGCGGAAGTGCCGGAGAAGCTATTTATCCAAGCAGTAAACCAACTAGTGGCGATAGACTCCGGTTGGGTTCCACAAACAGAAGGCAGTTCACTTTATATTCGTCCGTTCATGCTCGCTACTGATGAATTTATCGGAGTACGTCCGTCTACCAAATACAAGTTCATCATATTCACAGGCCCCGTAGGGCCTTATTATGCAAAGCCTGTCACTCTCATCACTTCAAACGAATATGTAAGAGCGGTAAAGGGAGGTGTCGGAGAAGCCAAAGCAGCAGGAAATTATGCCGCCTCTCTCCTACCCATGAAACAAGCGACAGAAGCCGGTTATGACCAAGTCATGTGGTTGGACGCCAAGGAGCATAAATATGTTCAAGAAGTAGGAACCATGAATCTCTTTTTCGTTATAGGAGACACCGTGGTTACTCCGGCAACTGACGGGGCAATCCTAAAAGGTATCACTAGGAAAAGCTTCCTTGACATGCTTACCGCCAAGGGATATAAAACGGAAGAAAGACCTGTAGACGTCCAAGAATTAGTGGACGCTCACAAAGCCGGACAGCTTAAGGAAGTATTCGGTGCCGGAACGGCAGCCGTTGTTTCTCATGTCGCATCGGTAACACATAAGGGATACTTGATGGATTTGCCTCCGGTAGAAAACCGTTTGGTCGGGAATTGGCTTAAGGCCGAAATCAATGATATCCGCCTTGGACTAAAGGAAGATATTTTCGGTTGGTTGTCGCCTATCAATCAAAAGGAGGTAGCTAAATCTTTTTGAAGGACATCTGAAAAATAAAGTACAGCGTGATAAGTATTTTATCATGATACAAACCCTGGATTTGATTTTCAAATCCAGGGTTTATTTTTATACCTGCATCCAAATCGGTCGCTTCAAACCCGGTTCTCCGCATATGATTCAACCGCGAAAATGTAACATGTACCAATCCGTGATTTCTTCAAGTGGCAAAGACGTAGCAGCCATATAATTCGCCCTGCCCAACTCCATCCTATAATCGTCATTGGACAATACATTTTCGATGGCTTGTGACAAGCTTTCGACATTTCCGGGAAGGAACAATTCGCCTTGATACCCTTCCTCCTCAATCAGTTTTTCCAAATCACCTATTTTGGGCAAAACACATGCCTTGCCATAACTGCCCGCTTGGTGTAAAATCCCCGAACTTCCGGTTGTTCCGGTATATGGGAATACAACAACAGTACTGTCTTCAAACAATTTTGGCACATCTTCCTCTGCTACATATCCGGTATACCTGATGTCCGGCAAGTGGGCGTATTTCTCTTTCATGGAATCCAAGTATCCCTTAGAATTGGGATTATCGGAGCCGGCGATTACCACTTCTACTTCCATTCCGGTTCGTTTGCGCATAGCATCCACAGCTTCGATCATGGTTTCTACTTTTTTGTAGGTTCCGAATTTACCAAAGGCCATCACAGATTTGGGATTCGTTACATGATCGAAATCGGGCAATGGCGGGACTTCAAAACTTCCATGAGGAACCAAAGCTACATTGTCCACTTGGTATTTTTTTTCTAATACCTCAACATATTTGGCAATGGTTACCGTCATTAAATCCGCTTTGAGTAGGCATCGGGTCAGGAAAGTACCGATGAGCCTAAATATCCAATTCTTAATCGGATTTTTCGAAATTCCGGCACTCGCCAAATCGACTTCTTCTAAAATATTATGCAATAAAACGATAACTCTCTGACCTCGCCATTTCATCAGCATGGGTGTCATCAGGCCTAGGGCAGCAGGAATTTTTCCATCGCCAAATGACAAAAATTGAATATTAAATAGCACGACGTCAACATCCAATTCCTTGACTTTTCTCCTCAACTTCAGAGGATTCGTCCAAGCATTGAATGACCAACAATCGTGTAATTTTACCTTAGGGCTTATTTCAATATTATCATAGGTCTTCCCTTCCGGCAATTTGTCAGTCAATAAGTGTAATTCGGTAATTCCTGACTTATCTTTAAAATGATTGACCAGATGAAAATTATATTCATTCAATGTGCCTTTGCTGGGCGGATATGGTGAGACGATGGCGACTTTCATATATTTATTGAGGATTCAATTTTTTTCTAAAAAACACCCAAATTGCGACAGCAATAAAAACCAATAAAATAACTACAAATATTGTTACGTAAAATGGATGCAGAAGTTGTTCAAAAATAGAAGCCTTTTCGACTTCCGGCAATTCATCGGCCGAGGTGTAGTAGGACAAGGCTCTCTTGGCTTGCCCTTCCGTATCTACCAATCCGAAGGACATCTGCGGATTTTTCCGCCAAGGAAGTGCACCGGCCACCTTAGACGGTACATCTTCATAATCTGTCCAACACCATGCCATTGCGGAAACATCGCCCAACATCGAAGACATTTTAGAATAATATTCGGCCTGTCCCCGCTCCGTCGTACCGCCGGGATAAAACTTCGACCGATGTGTACTCCATCCGAATTCACTCATCAAAAGTGGCTGATTGCCGACTTTCTTTTTCAAGGAATTGATATGCTCCGAAAATGCATCCAAAGGATCGTAATAATGAAAAGAAACGACATCCAATTCTTCACTCAATAAATGCGCATGTCTCGGATGACTCCAACCGATGGTTATCGGATGATTCGGATCATATTGACGAGCTCG
>JAHDCE010000298.1 GCA_020630045.1 Saprospiraceae bacterium
CAACACGAATAAGCAACCGGATAATAATATTTTCCTAGGAGCATATATCAAAACCAATATGGGACAAGCCGATTACCTACTTGTTTCTTTAGGATATTCAAAAAAAATAAATCCCTAAAAATCAAAAACTTACCCTAGAAAATTAATCATCATCGCATTTCACATGGCCCCAATTTTCCCCTCTTTCAATACGATTCAAATGCATAGTAGTGATACCGAAAGATTTAGCGATTAACTTCTTCTTCGTTTTCTTTCAATCTTTTTTTCAAGAGTTTAACACGCTCAACAGTCATTTTCATATTAGATTTAGGAGCCGCTTTTATCGGGTCATAAATATCCATATCTTTCAACCATTGAACCAACTCTGTACGCGTGAGCCATTTTAAATTTTTGTAATGGTTGTTATTCTTATTTAAATCAATATGAACCACACATTCTTTATCCTCTTCATGGTCTACAAAATGTTCGGCTACAAACTTGTGAACGTATATCGTTTCATTTAAATTACCTTGCACCCTGAACCTAAGTACGACATGACCTGTCCGTTTGATACGGCCGCCAGGCAATATCCTTTCATTTCCTGTAGCTTTTTCTACGCTTTTAATTCTACCATAATCAGAAATAAAATAATCAGTTCTAAATGTGGGTTTTTTAGGCTCTATCTTCTGCCATCGTTCATTCCAATGGCTCTTCACTTCAATCACTTCCATAAATTATTTATATCATTTAGCAGTACAGTTGTGTTATAGTTCATCATATAACAAAGGAAAACTACCTATTCAGGTAATTTCAAAAAACAAACCACAACATATATTTCGGGGGAAATATCTTTTATTTTATCATTTTAAAATCCAAAATCATCAACAAAACAAGGGCTTTCATATTGTTTCCAACATATTGCTTAAAGGGATAAATTAGATGTGTGCAAATGATGTTTGGGAAACATTCGACAACACTTACTGAAGTATTGTTTCAGTAAATTTACAAAATAAATCCAATCAAGCAAACATCTATATATTAAATTACGAATGAAGGGAAAGAAAGTTGCTCTTTCCCAGACTATAGATGTTATCGCGAAAAATTGTGTATAGCCCTATCCATTTACTTGAAAAAATTCTTTAAGATTCAACGCTTCCTCGGGTTTCATCCGCTTACTCAATATCAGCCGGACTTCCCTTCTCCTCAAAGCACTATCATACTTATCTTGTTCTTCTGATGACAATGCCAACACCGGCGGAACCTTTGTCGGCTTCTTTTTTTCATCATCCACTGCGACAAAAGTAAAGTATGCAGAATTGCAAAGCCTGTCATCCTTACCTTTTACATTTGCCGCATATACTTCTACATATATCTCGACACTGGTATTGAAAGCCCGGGTCACCATGGCCTTGATTGTTATGACATCTCCCAGATGAATAGGGCGTTGAAAAGAAACATGATCCACCGAAGCAGTGACCACGTACTTTTCGCAGTGCTTTCCGGCACAAATTCCTCCTGCAACATCCATCCATCTCAACAAATTCCCTCCCATCAGATTTCCAATCGGATTGGTGTCGTTAGGCATGATCATTTCGGTCATTATAGTTACTGAATCCGCAACTTTTTTGGCTTCCATATATTATTATTCAATCTACTTCTTTGCGATTATAACGGTATCGATTTGCATTTGTTTTACAACATCCTGCACACTCAACCTTGACATATGGTCAAAATTCACCATATTTGACTCTATGAATTCCGCTAAACGGATCACAAATGTAATTATACTCGAAGAACTTGTTATAGCACAACATCCAATTCATTTTCACCAAACCTCTCTTTAGTTATGAGATTAGAATTGTTGCCTATCCTTATTGTTTCCTTTCTTGCCTTTTCCTTTGACATTTCGGCACAAGCCGAAAAAAAGGAATGGGATGTCGCCAACCCTCCGGGTACATATCGGGACGTTGAATTCTCAACCGATGAAGGTACATGGATGAATCTGGACGTCAGTCCGGACGGAAGAACCATCGTATTCGATTTATTGGGAGACATTTATACCTTGCCCATGAGTGGCGGAACCGCCAAACTATTACAAGGAGGCATTCCGTTTGAAGTCCAACCAAGATTTTCGCCTGACGGCAAAAAAATAAGCTTCACCTCCGACCGAGGAGGAGGAGACAATGTCTGGGTCATGAATACAGACGGTACGGATGCCAAGCAAGTAACCAAAGAGAGTTTCAGGTTGCTTAACAATCCGGTTTGGAGCGCTGATGGTGAATACTTGATTGCCAGGAAACATTTCACATCCACCCGTTCCCTAGGAGCAGGCGAAATGTGGATGTACCATCGCTCGGGCGGCGAAGGACTCCAAGTCACCAAACGCAAAAATGACCAACAAGATGTCAACGAGCCATGTGTTTCCAAAGATGGAAAATACCTTTACTACAGCGAAGACAAATATCCGGGCGGTTATTTCCAATACAACAAAGACCCCAACGATCAGATTTTCGCCATCAACAGGTATGATTTCGAAACCGGTAAAACCGAGCAAATCACTGGTGGCCCCGGCGGAGCTTGCCGCCCTCAAATTTCGAATGACGGTAAGAAACTGGCATTCATAAAAAGGGTGAGAACCAAGACCATCCTATATATCCATGACCTCGAAACAGGTCAAGAATGGCCCATATTCGACGGATTGAGTAAGGACCAACAAGAAGCTTGGACGATTTTCGGAATTTATACGGGATTCGCTTGGACTCCGGACGATAAAAACATCGTTATCTGGGGCAAAGGCAAACTGAACAAAGTTGACGTCGCTACCGGAAAAGCATCGAACATTCCCTTCAAGGCCAATATTAAAATGAAATTGGCGGAAACGGTAAAATTCAAAAATGACCCTGCACCGGATAAATTCGATGTGAAAGTCATCCGGCAGTGTATCACCTCGCCGAATGGCAAATACATCGTTTTTAATGCGGTGGGCTATTTATGGAAAATGAATCTTCCGAATGGAAAAGCGGAACGGCTGACCAAAGGAACGGATTTCGAATTCGAACCGGACTTTTCCAAAGATGGCAACAAGCTGGTTTTTGTCACTTGGAATGATGAACAGATGGGTGCCATTCAAATCATGGATTTACCGAGCGGCACGCCTAGGAAAGTCACATCAAAAAAGGGGATTTATAGAACGCCCAAGTTTTCGCCGGACGGTAGAGAAATCGTTTATCGAAAAGAAGGAGGAAATGTACAGATGGGGTATTCGCACAGTAAAAAACCGGGACTATATCGGATTCCCGTTAGGGGTGGAGAAGCGACCTTGGTTTCCCCTCAAGGGGAAAACCCTAGATATAGCGCAGATGGAAAAAGAATTCAGTTCAATGCAGGAGGATTTTTGTTCGGTAGTCTGACAAAAGCATTTAAAAGTGTCAAACTCGATGGCACCGACTCCAAAACGCATTTCAACTCTACTTATACCAACCAGTGGGTACCCAGTCCGGACAACAAATGGATCGCTTTCACAGAACTTTACAAAGTCTATATCGCTCCGATGCCGAACACGGGCAAACCGGTCGGGTTGACTTCAAAAACCAAAGCCTTTCCGATAGCACAAGTGGGTAAGGATGCCGGTATCAATCTCCATTGGTCGAAAGACAGCAAAACCTTGCATTGGACATTGGGCAACGAATATTTTTCGGATGACTTGACAGAACGATTTTTATTCCTTGCAGGAGCGGTGGACTCTATCCCTCCCCTAGATACGGTCGGCTTAAAAATCAACCTGACATTGGATCATGAAAAACCCAAGGACGGCTACTTACTCACCAATGCCCGAATCATAACGATGGAAGGTGATGAGGTCATCGAAAATGGGTATATCCACGTAGAAGGGAATCGAATCAAATCCTTAGGAAAAATGTCGGATGTGCCCAGATACAACAAGATTAAAGAGATGGACATGAGCGGTAAAACCATCATGCCCGGACTCGTGGACGTTCACGCCCATGTCGGAAATTTCTACTATGGAATGAGTCCTCAAAAACAATGGCATTACTACGCCAATTTAGCCTATGGAGTCACTACCGTACACGATCCATCTTCCAATTCTGAAATGATTTTCAGCCATTCTGAAATGATTAAGGCAGGACATATGGTAGGGCCGAGAACTTTTTCTACAGGAACTATCCTATATGGAGCCGACGGTGATTTCAAAGCGGTGATAAATAGTTTGGAGGATGCAAAATCCGCCTTACGGCGAACGAAGGCTTATGGTGCATTTTCTGTAAAGTCATACAACCAACCTAGGAGAGACCAACGCCAGCAAGTTATGGAAGCTGCTCGCCAATTAGGAATAATGGTGGTTCCGGAAGGAGGCTCATTCTTTTATCACAACATGAGCATGGTCGTTGACGGGCACACAGGCGTAGAACACAATATTCCTGTAGCTCCCCTTTACAATGATGTCATCCAAATGTGGAAAAGGACAAAAACGCACAATACACCGACCCTTATCGTAAACTATGGAGGTGTAAACGGGGAATACTATTTTTACCAAAATGATAAAGTGTGGGAAAACGAAAAATTGCTCACCTTCACGCCCAGGAGGATTATCGATTCCAGGTCCCGACATCGAATGATGATTCCCCAAGAAGAATATGACAACGGACATATCTTGGTTTCGAAATCTTGCAATGAATTGCAAAAAAACGGAGTGAACATCAATTTGGGTTCTCATGGACAAATTCAAGGTATCGGTGCCCACTGGGAATTGTGGATGTTCGCACAAGGAGGAATGGATAACCACCAAGTACTAAAGGCTGGTACCATTAATGGTGCAGAGTACATCGGAATGCAGGATGATATCGGATCACTGAAAGCCGGAAAATTGGCGGATCTGATCATCTTGGACAAAAATCCTTTAGACAATATCAGAAATACGGAAACGATTTCCCATACCATGATCAATGGGCACCTTTATGATGCTTCAACCATGAACGAAGTCGGAAACACAGACAAAAAGAGAGGCAAATTTTTCTGGGAAGTGGATGGTTATAGTAATAATTTCCCGTGGCACAAGGAAAGTAAGAGTTTTATGCGACCTCAGTGCCATTGTCATCCCTAGGAATCACTAATTGTACACATTACATTTATTTATCGTACCTCCTTGTAAAACTATCTGATTTACAAGGGGGTATTTTTTTCCGGCAAAAAATCAAGTCTTAATTTTATCTTAATGTGACAGAACAAAAGTAACCAATCAGTGTTATCTCGTCATATTACCATATCTTTATGATAGCAAACTAAGAGGAAACCAAACATCATCAAACTCCATTTTTGAGTTTGATATCAGAACTAGTAACCAAAACTTAAAGAATCATGTTGGATTCTCTTACTTATGCATTTCAATTTCCTCTTCTATTCATTGCAATAGATATTTCCGATTAAATTCATTCTAAAAATTCCATTCAAGAATTGACCTCTTGAATGGCCAATTCAATTTATAACACATTCAATATTTTTAAACCTGCCTTACGGCAAAATCAGAATTATGAATATCAGACTTACATTCTTTACACTTCTTTTAACCGCCTTGTGCCTTCAGTTGAATGCACAACACGATCGTTGTGGATCCGTCCATCACCACAATGAAATGAAAGCCAAATACCCGGCGAACTTCCAAGAAGATTCCGAATTTGAAAGATGGATGACTAAAAAATTGGAAGAACGAGCATTATCCGGTGAACGAATGGGAGTCATTACCATTCCGGTTGTTGTCCATGTCATACACGATGGCGACCCGGTAGGTGTCAATGAAAACATTTCAGATGCTCAAATCTTATCTCAAATTCAAGTCTTGAACGAAGACTTTCGTAAAATGGCCGGTACTCGCGGTGACAACTCCAACCCGGTAGGTGTCGATACCGAAATCGAATGGTGTATGGCACAAGTCGATCCTAGTGGAAATCCCACCAACGGTATCAACCGAGTC
>JAHDCE010000299.1 GCA_020630045.1 Saprospiraceae bacterium
TCTAGCGAAAATTCGCTGCAAATATACGGTTTCCTTTATTTAAAATCAATTTCAATCATTAGACATTATTACGAATTAGATTGTATGGCTATAATTAATCTTTCATCCTCACTCTTCTTCATGTACTCATCATGGTAGCTACGGCTACCAGATTCCGTGCATTCATCAATTGAGAATAAAATCTCTAATTCTAGCTCTCATAAAAAACAATTCGTAATAATGTCTATTTCATACATAAAAAACGCCCACTTCCCGAAGGAAGTGGACGCATCAAAACAAAACGAAAAACCAACTTTAAACAAGATAAATCTTATAGCATCTTTCTAGGGATGCACTATACTATCCTTCTTTGAGTCGGACAGGTATTTTCTTTGTAGAACCATCTCTATTGATGGTAAGAGTGACCACTTCCCCCGGTCGTTTCCGACCTACTAATTCTTGAAGTTGTGGTGCATTTTTCACATTTCTGCCATCTACTTGTGTGATGACGTCATCAGGAAGCAATCCGGCAAATTGACCGGCAGTTCCGTCAAGGACATTTAATATTACAACGCCTTGGGTGATGGATTCGTCCAGTCCGAGTTCTTCGGCCTGTTCACTATCCAGATCTGTGATATCAATCCCGATCAATCCCCTTTGCGATTTTCCGTACTTGATTAGATCTTCCACGATTTTGGTCACGATATTGCAAGGGATGGCAAATGAATACCCTGCAAATGACCCTGTGCGGGTAGCAATGGCCGTATTGATTCCCAGTAATCTACCGTTGGCATCCACTAGTGCTCCGCCACTATTGCCAGGATTGACAGCGGCATCGGTCTGGATAAACGATTCTATCGATCGATTGCCTTGTAATATATTGATGTCTCTAGCTTTGGCACTTATGATTCCGGCAGTTACTGTTGATGTCAAATCAAAAGGGTTACCGACTGCAAGTACCCATTCACCAACTTCAGCATCATCGGAATCCGCGATGGATAAAGTGGGGAGGTCATCGGTTTCTATTTTTAAAACTGCTAAGTCCGTAGTTTTGTCCGTACCTACCAGTTTGGCTCTGAAAGTTCGATTGTCATATAACGTTACTTCGATTTCGTCTGCAAAGTCAATGACATGATTATTGGTGATGATATAACCATCCCTTGAATAAATGACTCCTGATCCTGTGCCTTGTGCCGGTCCCGGATTACCAAATGACCAATCATCTCCAAAGAAATCACGGAAGGGATTTCGGCTTCGAGCGGTTTCTTTAGATTGGATGGCAGTGATGTGAACAACAGAAGGCATGGCCCGTTTAGCTGCATCTTTAAAATCGAAAGGGACAGCGTTGGCTTTGTATTGACCGTTATTAAGGTTAACCTGTTGTGCCAAGTTTGACTGGGAAGCAACAGCATTGTCATCTTGCAAAAGATGAATCCCCCCCACGGTAACCAAACCGCCAATCATTCCTGCGAAAATCAATGAGAGCAATCGTTTCATTATGACTTTTTTGTCAATTGGTTTTTAAAAAACTTAGTTGCTGTTGTTTGATGGTATAAACGTTGGGTTATATTCGATGTTTCTTGAGGGCCTGTACTTTAACTGGACATTAACAGCACTAAAAAGGTTGTAAGCCATTGAAGAATTGTATGATTTTTATGAAATTTTTAAGGGTTTTTCATCTTACATATTAACCGACTGGCATTAACCGAGAATTATTCTCAAATTTGTAAGCCTTCTATGATAAATATAAGAACGACATTGGGGACGAGAACAAATGAAGAAGAAAATCAGGTAATTGGGGATTTGTTGTTGCCTGAGACTTCCTTGGAAAAGAAAATTATCGGCGACCTTGAATTTCGTCGTGGTTTGTTTTGGGGTACACCTAGATATGGGCATCCCGAAGGACAGATTATTTTTCACATTCGCGAAGTGTTTGATAACATTGATAAAATTCCTGATTTGTCTGCCGTTTCACGAGAGCGATTGAGGCTAGTGGCCTTAATTCATGATACCTTTAAGTATAAAGAATATGCGGCTCGGAAAATTTTCGGTCGAAAAGAAACCAATCATCATGCGGTTTTTGCAGCTAATTTTGCTAAGCAATATATCGAACATGACCCCGGATTGATAGAAGTGATTCGATTACATGATGAGCCTTACTATTGTTGGAGATACTTAATGGCCGGCCGTACTGAAGAAGTGAAGCAACGAATGGAAAAAATTTGGGAAATCATAGGAGAGGACAAGCAATTGTTTTACTTGTTTTTCAAGTGTGATACACAGACCGGGGATAAAAATCAAACACCTTTACAATGGTTCGAATCGGATGTAAAGGGAATTGAAGTTGTTTCTTTTTAAAGGTCTTATTGGAATTGTATGAAAAACGGGGTGGAGACATTGGTCTCCACCCCGTTTTGTTTTTTTTAGGGATTGGATAAAATTAAACTAGAAATCATCTCCGAATCCTTCCTCTGCATCACTACCTGTACTTCCGGCATCCCCCCCCTCTTCAGAAATGGGTTGGGGATTTGTAGGGGTTCCCCCGGGAAGAGAATCAGCAGGAATGGGTTGAATTGGAGTTTCGCGGTCGAATTCATCTCCAAATCCTTCGTTATCGTCAAAAAACGGATTGTCGCTATTGTCTGCAGAGCCACCGTCACCGGCTACTGATTCACAGTCGAGGACAATTCCTAGTTCACCCGGAGGTACGTAGAACCTTGAGTTCAGGTTGTAAACAGATGAGGTATCTTTTTCTAATTTTTGGATGAGTTTTACAAAGTAAGGCCTTGCCATACGACCACCTTGTCCCCAGTAAATATTTTTGAATCGTATCCAGCGATCATCTCCTCCTACCCATGTACCGACTACGAGTTCGGGAGTGAAACCCATGAACCAGCCATCAGAGTGATTGTTGGTGGTTCCTGTTTTTCCGGCCACCTCGCTTTTTACTCTCCATTGAATTCCTAGTGCTACTTTTTTTAACATGTCTAACATGACATAGTTAGCTTCAGGGTCGAGCGCTTGATTGGGGACAATTTGATTTTTGTAAATGGTTTTGCCATTTTCATCCACTATTCGATCTATGAAATAGGGACTGATGTGTACTCCATTGTTGGCGAATGTAGCATAAGCACCGGTCATTTCATAAACGGAAAGGTCGGTAGCACCAAGAGCGATAGATGGAAGATTCGGAACTCGCGGTTCCCCATATACATTCTTTTTATCCACGTCGATTCCCATTTCTCTAACAAGTTCCCTTACTTCTTTAGGGGAGCCGAGTTGTTTCATGAGATAGGTAGAAATAGAATTGATGGAATGCATCAGTCCATACTGCAAGGTCATATCACTGCCAGAAAATTTGTCGTCAGAATTATTCGGTGTCCAAGGTTTGATGAGTTGGAAATCGCCTTCCCCCGGGTGGATGGTATAAGGGATATCCGCGACCTTCTCGCAAGGAGAAATTCCTTGGACGGCAATAGCAGTAGCATATATGAATGGCTTAAAGGTGGAACCTACTTGCCGCTCAACCGATGGGTTAGTATGATCAAATTTGAAATATTTGTGGTTGATACCTCCTACCCAAGCACGTACGGCTCCGGTGGATGGATCGACAGCTAAAGAACCGATTTGAAGATGCATCCTATGGTATCGAATGGAATCATAGGGAGTCATTAAGGTATCCCGCTCTCCTTGTTTGTTGTAGTGAAAAACCTTCATTTTGGTTTTGGTCGAGAAGTTTTTGTCCATTTTGGCTTGGAATTCTTCCCATTGTCTTTTTATAGAGTCCCAGTCATCGCTCCTTAGAATTTTGTAATAAGTAGCGGCTTTTTTCTTTGTGACCAATCCTTTCTTTTTAAGCCCAGAGATATATCCGACTTCCTCATCCTCTTTGATTAAACGATCAAAATCACTATCTCGGACGCTTTCCATTCCAAGATTTTTCATAATGCTAATCGGATCATCGAGCATCTTGTCCCGGATTTTCCAGTACCTTTCAGAATTCCGAACCACTTTTTTAAATTCGTTGGCTCTGATTTTTATGTCCTTGGGTTCTGCATTCCAAGTCCAGGGATCCCCCGTTTTCCATTCCTTGAAAAACTTACCTTGCAAGTGCTTCATATGCTCCCAAGCGGCAGCTTCCGCATGCTCCTGAATTTTGGGTTGGATTGTCGTATAAATTTTGAGTCCGTCACGGTGGACATCTAGTTTACGACCTTCCTTTTTCCCAATATTGGCCAATATTTTTTTGACTTCTTTACGAAGTTCCTCACGAAAATAAGGAGCCAATCCTTCAGAATGAGTTTTACGTTGAAAATTCAATCCTAAGTCGGTGACACGAAGTTCATGATATTCATCTTCTGTCAATATTTCATTATTGACCATTTGCTTGAGAACGACCTCCCTTCTTTTTTTCGATTTTTCGGGAAACCGGATAGGGTTATACAAAGATGGGTTTTTCAACATGCCGACCAAAAGGGCGGCTTCAGTCGTATTCAGGTCTTCTTGGCTTTTGCCAAAATAGATTTCCGCAGCGGATTTAATACCATAAGCACCATTGATGAAGTTGAACTTGTTGAGGTACATTGCAATAATTTCCTCTTTGGTGTATCGGCGTTCCAACTGTACGGCAGTTACCCATTCTTTAGGTTTTTGCATGGCTCTTTGCACAAAAGAACTAGCAACCTCCTCCGTGTATAAAAGCTTGGCCAATTGTTGGGAAATCGTACTACCTCCACCTGCGCTCATATTCCCCCCTAACAGGGTTTTAAATATCACCCTTTCCATGGCTTTTCGGTCGATACCTGCGTGGTCATGATATCGTTCGTCTTCGGTGGCAACTAGGGCAGAAATTAAATGTGGAGATAATTCGTCATAGGGAACTTCGACACGGTTTTCGATAAAATATCTACCGATTACCGAACCGTCGCTAGCTATGACTTCAGAGGCCATGCTGTTTTTAGGATTTTGCAATTCTTTGGTGGAGGGGAGGCTGTCCGAATTTGCGAGCATTACGAAAAATCCGATGATACCAAGTAATCCGAGCAACCAAATGCCCCAAAATACCCTAATCAAACGTTTGTAATACTTTTTCCTAGACTGCCTAATTTCTTTATTAGTCATGCTTATTTACATCTTATACATGACAAAAATACGACTTTAGACGGGATGATGTCTAACTAGGGTTAAATAGATTAGAATTCGGATATGATAGAGGATTAATCGTTGTCGTCGTTTAGGTATTCGTCTTCTATTTTTTGAATATCCGGGGAAAATTCATCAACCTCTTGATTCGGTTCTTCCATAATAGGCTCGATTTCTTCGAATTGATCGCCATGCTTGATGGGGATGGATCTTTTTCGAGCGAAATTGAGCATTTCGTCAACAAAAGCTTTTTTGATTTCTCCTTCCTTTCCGGAAATCATGATATCATCTAGAACTCCGTTTTCTTCAAATTTGATATCGTTTGAAAATTTCGCGGCATCAAGGGCGTCAAGGGGTACTTGCCTTGAGGTATTATTAGAGTGGATTCCTATTTCGGTTTCTGAAACACGTACTTCGTCCACTTCAAGTGTTTCTGAATAAATTTCGTCTAGGTACAAATTGGGATGGTGGAATACGAGTTTGGGGCGACCCAACCGTGTGATTTGATATGCGAAAAATATGTAAGCTCCAACAGCAAAGACTAACAGGTAATATTCATGGACATAAACAATAGAAAGGGTGACAATCAGTAACAATTGTGTGCTTTTAATAATTAAGCTATCGCTCTGTTCTCCTTTGCCATTGAGGTAAAAGACAACGATATTTTTTTTATTGTATCTCCTTTGATGACGGAATGTCATCCAAATGGCGAGTCCGATGGTCATCATGAAAAAGTAGACTTGAAATATTCTCAACACAAAGCCTATGCTATCCATATTGAAAACCAAAAGCAGTAAACCGGCAATGATAAGCACCCATTCTATGGCATGGAATTCATTTTTCAT
>JAHDCE010000300.1 GCA_020630045.1 Saprospiraceae bacterium
GGAAACCCATTGTGACAGATGCCTATCCGCTGACTTAGACGTTTCTGAATTGGAATCGGGATTGTATTATATCCATATTCGATCCGGAGATGAATATCATGTAGAGCGGTTCATTAAACTTTGATGGGTTACAGAGTAAAATTTATTTCTTCCCCTTGTTTTTGAATAAATGTTGAACGGCTCCGTTCCCTAGTGGAACGAAGCCGTTCGCTCTTCAAGCAAACTGTTATGTTGGGGCGTTTGTGGAATTTGTCTATATTCGGATATTATTCGAAAAGACCTCCTGATATGATATTTCTTCAAACCGACTTAGACCCCTCAAAACTCGTCACCTTCCTAGAATATGGACCCGCAGGATTGGCGGCGCTTTTGTTTTTATTGTCCTTCATCTTACTGACCATCGAATTGCGACGTAGCGAAGTTCGCGAACGGGCCGTAAAAATCATCCGGCTTTATATGCGGTACAGTTTGATATTGGCTGTATTGGCCTTCGGTGTGATGTTGATACGGTCTTTCGTTCTCAAGCCTTCCCAAGAAGAGAAAAAAGAACTGGAACAAAGAACTGACGTTTTAGCGGAACACGCCGCCGATGAAATCGCCTATAATTATGATGCCCAAAGAAATAAGGGCATTCCTACCATAAGTGAAATCACCGAAGTGGTGGAAGTTCCCGAAAATCCGGAAGATACAACCCGGGCAGAATTGCCCAGGGAAGTGGAAGTGCCGGATGCTGATGATTTGTAAATGGCGAAATTAAAAAAAGCCGCCTTTTTTTCACTTAATGAATGTGGTGGTGACAAAGCCGTATTTCAAGAAGCCTTGGACAAGATGGACGATGGAGGGCATCTCGCCGTCCGCCGACACAAAAAAGAACTCGTAGATGATTTTGATCAAATCAAATTGATGCGCAAGGAATGGATTGAGAAAAAAGCCATTCCGGAATTGGAAGCAGCCATTAAAAATCATCCTCCGACTAGTCAGACATTGCCAATGGCAGAGGTGGAGCTGCCGGAAGAATTGAGTATTACAAGGGATTCATCTGCCAAATTCACCACTATTGTTTCCAATTTGAATGCGCTTCAAAAAGAGTTAGAGTGGTATAAATAGTAGGGGAGTGAAAGACGAATCGTGAGAAAAATAAACCAAATACAAATATCTTATATTGTCATCGGATTGGCGATTTTTTCCTATGTGTTTATCCGGGCTTGTTGTTTAGATATTACTTTTGATGAAGGCGTTACCATTATGGGTTTCGTGTCCCAATCTTGGACGGATATATTATCGTTCACCGAACCTTCCGCCAACAACCATTTATTGAATACGCTCCTCATCAAATTGTTTTTCCTTTCCGGAAATGACTCCTTATTATTAGCTAGGATGCCAAACGTTTTGGCCTTTGTCATGTATTGTTATTATGCCTATAAAATAGGATATAAATTCATGCGCGGGTACGTGGGAGTCGCTTGCTTTTTAGTGCTGCTCATCAATCCTTTCGTACTCGATTTTTTCGGTATTGCCAGAGGATACGGATTGGGCTTAGGTTTACAAATGACATCGGTTTATTATTTATTGAATTATGCGAAGGAAATGAATTCAAAATATGGCTGGATTTCTCTCGCCTTAGGAGCCTTCGCCGTACTTTCTAATTTTTCGATGTTGAATTATTTCGTCGTCATTTTATTCGTCATAAACGCCCTGCCATTATTAAAAATGTTCAAGGTGAATTTCTTTAAAATGGCAGCAAAAAGTCTCCTAGTTGTCGGAGGTTTATTTGCATTGATTTATCAACCGATAATGATATTAAGAGAAAGTGATAGCTTATATTATGGCGGCAAAAGAGACTTCTATTTAAGTACATTGGAGTCCTTGTCGAGATATACGCTTTATGTTCAAGAAACCTCAAAGATGGTAGATGTGTTTTTGGATATATTTCTGATTACCAGCTTAATCGCCCTTGTTGTTTCTCTTTTCTTTAATCGTAAATTGATCACTCCTAGGAATATTATATTATTAATATTGTCTTTGGCCGCCTTGTCTATAATTACACAGTTTAAATATTTTGGTACGCTTTATCTGATGGATCGGACGGCTTTGCTGTATATTCCATTATTCATATTCGTATTGTTTTTATCCATTCAGGATTTTCAAGTAAAATGGTATGGTAAAGCCATAACCCTTATCGTAATACTAGGATTCGGAATCAATTTTTTGAACCATGCCAATTTATACAAAACCGTTACCTGGTATTTCAACTCTAGAACCGAAACCATTTTACATACATTCAATGAAATGGGAAAAGAACGGAACGAAACGGTAAAGATTAATTTCTCTTGGCCCTTTGCGCTACCTATCCAATATTACCTCGAAAGAGGGGATTATCCACATGTCGAAATCGTAAAATGGAATCCGGATATCGATGAGGAATATTACATCCATCTTCCTAGGAAAATAGACAAGGTTCATTACGACCCCAATAAACCCGAAGTCCTTAAATACGAAAAAGATATTTACAAGGAATTCAAATCCGAATCGATTGTCATTTATACCAATATCAAAAAGGAATAAAATGAATATTGAAGACCTCAAACTCGAATTGAAATTACGCATCATCAATAATATGATCGAAGCGCTAGATAAGTTAATGGAAGTCATTCCCGATAGTCGTCCTAAATTCAATAAAATCATCGGATTCAAAGGACAGTTCAAACAAGTTTCTGACGATTCCAGGCATGGATTAATTACACAAGAACAAAGGAATGTCAGTATCAATAGAATCAGGTTTTCATTGATTCAATTCATAGACGGATTGGAACAAGAAGACCTGGAAGAATACAATCCGGAAGCGGAGGTAAGTGATTTTTTAACCCGAATTCCCGAAGTCGAAAGAAAAGAGTTGGAAGTATATATCAAATTCGATAAATACCTCGACTCATTACCGGAAGGCACGAAACTGAAAAGCCAAATACAATTCAATATCATTCGATTCAAGCAACTGAATATCACTCCACGTTGGCTTAAAAAACAATTGGATACCTTAGGGCATTTTTCTTCAGACGATATCTCAAATGTGATTGACCAAACACTTGTAACAGCCATTGAAAAATTCCAAACTGAAGAAAAACTGATTCCCGTCGATGGCATCTATGGAAAAATCAGCCATGCAAGGTTATTGAAAAAATTAGGGCGTTGATACCGCCCTCCCCAACTGCCAAATCATTTTCGTTCCTTAACTTTGTTGTAATTCCACACAAGTTGAGTACCATGCAAAAATTCGTCTGTCTCCTCATTTCGTTATTCATTGGCATCTCGTTACAAGCGCAAGATTGTCAGTCCGACCGGTATCGCCTACCGATATTCGAAGACGTACAAGTCACCAAAAACGTCGTTTACTCCACGGCGGATGCCTATGATTTCCTGAACCAAGACAATCCCGAAGATTATCACATCGACATTTACGAGCCCCTAGGAGACACCCAAGCCAAACGGCCGGTGGTGTTCACGTTTTTCGGCGGTTCATTCCTCAATGGCGACAAGGAAGACCGGGACATCGTCGCTTGGGGCGACAGCTTGGCGAGGCACGGTTATGTGGTGGTCGCCGTCAATTACAGATTGGGAATGAACGTAGTGGATTCCGGTAGTCCGATCCGTGCGGTATATCGTGCCGTGCAAGATGCCGACGCCGCTATCCGATATATGATTGAATTCAAAGATACCTACCGCATCGACCCCGAACATATTTATATGTTGGGCAAGAGCGCCGGAGCGGTGTTGGTTTACACCCGCAACTTTATGGGCACTGAAGCTGATAGGCCGCCTGAGACATTCGGCACCTTATTGGAACCCACCGATTTAGGATGTGTCAGTTGTTCCGGCAATCCCTACAATCATACCTATGATATCAAGGGGCAAGTCGGACTCTGGGGCGCCGTCATAGATTTGAACGTCATTTCGGCGAGCGAAAACATTCCTACCATCCTCATTCATGGCAATGGCGACAGCGTAGTTCCCTTTGATGAAGGCTATCCGTTCAGCGGACCGATTCCGCTCACTTTCCCCTACATGTACGGTTCATTACCGATGTCCGGCAGATTGACTGACCTAGGTATTTACAACGAGTTTTACGAGTATGATTACGACGACCACGATGTATATGGATCAGGCACGTTTCCCAATGAAAACTGGGATGCCGTTTTTACTCAGTCGCGTGACTTTCTCGTGACCAATCAGTTGTCTACTGCAGATACCCCTTCCGGGGAATTGGAAGTCTGCCCCGGACAGTCTTACATATACGAAACAAGCGACCTCACCGGCGCTCAATTTTGCTGGACGGTTTCAGGCGGTGAAATCATTTCCCAAACCGATAACCAAGTAGAAATCGTCTGGGAAGAATCCGGTGGTTCCCTAGGTGTTTCCATAGAAAATCAAATCGGTTTCCCCCTAGAACCGGCGGAGCCGATTACGGTCGATATCAAGCCGCTTCCGATGGCGGATTTCGATGTGACTATGATTACTGACGATACCTATTATTTCGCCGACGCTTCCGCGAATATCAATGGCTACTGGTTCGACCCGGGAGATGGTACAACGCCGTTTTATGTCGAGGCGGGACAATCTGTGACCTACATTTATACTACTTCAGGTATGTTTGATGTCATCATCACCGTATCCGGTGAATGTGGGGAAGACGAGTTCACGACACAGGTCAATGCCATTGCATCTTCGACTGTTTCAATAGAAGCTTTGGGACTGGAAATTTTCCCTTCTTTGGCAACGGACGAACTCCAAATTCTAGGAGCTGATACCCCTTCCTTATTCCAATATGAAATCGTAGATATTTCCGGAAGGAAAATGAAAGCCGGACTATTGTCCGGTCAAATCATTAGAGTGGAAGATTTGCCGGAAGGCATCTACTTATTACATATTTCTTCCGGAGAAGAACAAGGTGTTTTTCGTTTCGCTGTAGCGAAATGAAAATGCGTTACTTATTATTGTACTTAAAAAATGATGCTAAATATGAGTGATACAGAAAGGATATTGAATGAGTTAAAAGCCCAAGGAGTCAATGATTCGACTCATGTTAGTATATCTTATTTAGATTTATCAGGAATTGAAGTTCCTGAAGAATATTTAGGGGGACATGGTCCAGGAATTTTTGAGTTATGTTTTATTTCTTGTAACTTAAAAAAAATACCTTCAGCAGTCTTTTATAAGACAGACCTTAATCGATTGCATATCATAGATAACAATATTAAAGTAATACCAGAAGATATATGTAAGTTGAAAAGATTAAATACTTTGTCATTTCAAGAAAATTTAATTACTGAATTACCAAAGTATTTGTCTAGCTTGAAAAATATACAGCATTTTTATATTAGGAATAATAAACTAAAAGAGTTGCCTGAATATTTTAAAAAATTTGATTTAAGAAGCTTAGAATTGTCAAATAATCCGATTGAATATATCCCTGAATGGATTGGTGGTTTTTCAAATCTATATGATTTAGGTCTAGAGGGTGTACTCAAAGGAATTGTGCCTAAATGGTTGTATAAATTGTCAAATTTGCAAGAGTTGAGAATTGGCAATAATGAATTGGAAAATATATCTAATGAGTTGGGAAAATTGAAACAATTAAGAACTCTTTCACTTGAAGGGAATTTACTTGGGGAAATACCCGAAGTGATATATGAATTGGAAAACCTCGAAGAATTATTTATAGGAAATATTGGCTTAAATTCATTGCCAATTAAATTATTTGACTTGAAAAAATTGAATTACATTGACTTGTCCGGAAATGAAATTCATTTGACGAGTGAATGGAAGAATCAAGATAAAATATATTTAGAATTAGGTTACTGAATAGATGTTGTCACGAAATTTTTTGTAAAAAAGACGAATCGTTATTTTGGGAATCAACGAGGCATTCTCCGCAAAGCATAGCCT
>JAHDCE010000301.1 GCA_020630045.1 Saprospiraceae bacterium
ATGTTTCTTTATTCCTGATTTATCAGGAAACTTGGATCATGCGGCTCTAGGAATAAAAGTCTCTTTCAAAACAGAGGGACATCCGGAACCGGCAATGGCTATATTGAATGGTCGTACAGGTCATGTGATGCACACGACCCAACACCATCATCACTTCGACACCAATATAACCGCCAACACCTATCACTATGGTTCCCAAACATTAACTGTGGACGACAATGGAGCGGGAACCTATACTTTAATCGATAATGGACGAGGGTTGGAGACTTGTCTTGCCCCTAGTGGGCCGGCGTCAGCTTTCATTCCACAATCCAACGATATGGCTAATCCCTTCTCTGAAATCACGGGGTTTGACCGAGCGGTTTTGGATGTACATCATTGTGTTGGGATTACCTATGATTATTTCCAACAAACTCATGGATGGACGGGATTTAATGGGACAGGCGGGAGTACCATTAAAAGTTATTTTGCGGGCGGATTGGACAACGCATTTTACAATTCAATGGACAATTCAATGGTGTTTGGTGATGCTCAGGACGGGAATCCTCCCTTTGTCGAACCCATCATATCATATGATATAGCGGGACATGAGTTCGGTCATGGAGTTATCGCTGCTACGGCCAACTTGTTTTATAGTGGTGAATCCGGAGCCATCAATGAATCCTATGCGGATATTTTTGGTGTTGCCGTCGAAAGTTTTGCCGGAAATTTCAACTGGACGATTGGAGAAACTTTTGAACCGGGGGGGATCCGTTCATTTTCTAATCCACAGATTTTTGAGCAACCCACTTGTTACCAAGGAGATTTTTATTTCGATACAGATGGAGGTTCATCTGTTGATGAATTTGGCGTCCACACCAATAGCGGTATCATGAATTATTGGTTTTATCTAACAGTCCAAGGAGGGGAAGATATCGGTTGTTCTGAATTGACGCCATCATATCCATATGAAGTTTATCCGGCTTTGAGTTTAGCTCCGGGTACTACTTTCGGAAGTTCATTCGACTTGATGGTAGATTTGTTATTCTACGCCCTAACTAATGGATATGTAGGCCTGAACACTCAGTTCTATGACATGATGGAAGCTACGGATCAAGCTGCGGAAGCATTAGGATATTCATGTGCATTCAGGAATAACCTCAGGGAAGCCTGGGCCGCTGTCGGAATCGGCCAAGGCCCATTATTGGTTTGTCCGGTAGAAGTGGATTTAAGTGTCCAGCTTCCCCCAATCCCTTGTATCGGAGCTGAAATCTTTTTTTCGGTGACTCCGGACAATGAATCAACCTTTACGTATGATTGGAATTTCGGAGACGGAACTACTATAGAAGGTGGAAGTGCTCAAGAATCCCATAGTTATACCCAAGCAGGGACTTATACCGTTCAAGTTGCTTTAGAAGATGCATCTGTCACGCCTCCTTTTATCTACAACGATCAGTTTACATTTACCATATTGGAGAATTGTGACCCTTCCTCATCCGCCGATTGTTCGTTGAATGCGGGAGGGCTTCAATCCCTTTGCCTTGGAACAACTTCTTTTTATCTAACTGCTACCAACTCGGACGCTTATACAGATCCTCCGAATATTTCATGGGCACTTTCTTCGGGCCCGGAAGGATTGAATCCTTCATTAATTACGATAAATACATCTTCGCCCAATTCGGATTTTGAACCGGAGGTCACTTATAACGGCGGAGAGGAATTTCCTTTGGGTGAATACATTTTCGAATTTTGCGTGGATTGTGGAGACGGTTCCATTGTCACTCGAAAATGTTCATATTCTGCAATGGTTTCCATCAGTCAGCCTGTTCAGCCCGAAATCTTCGGAGATGAAGAAATTACCATTTGCTCCAAACACTTATTTGAAATTGAAGAGCCGAGCGGTTCGGAAGTTATCGGTATTGTGGCATCTCCTTCTTCGACACGATTTACCGCCACCTATGTTCCTGATGCCGGCATTGAATTTTCTATGAATGAACTCACTCCGATAGCTAATGCATATTGGAATAATTTTCCTCCTTCCTCGGTAGAGCTCTACTATACCATCAGTAACAACGGTTGTATTACTTATTCCAACACCATCACCATCAATATCGTCAACACACAGTATGATGAGACGGGACAACTTGATTATAGAATTTTAAATGCAGGAAACGATTGTTCCGGTCCTGAAAAACTCCTTGATGGATCCAGGCCGGGAAACGGAAGCTCTGCACTTTGGACGCTAGTTTCAAGCCCTCCGGGTTCGAGTATAGAAGTCGGAACAACCAATGTAAATGGAAAAGCGAATGTTACATTCGATGTCGAAGGTCTTTATGAATTCAATTATGCTGTGTGGGATAATGAACCTTGTGAACCCAGCAACAGGACCATTTCTTATTACTACAACGAAGTTATTATCCAAGCTCCTGATGTAGCTATGGGAGGCGAAGAAATTTGCCATCCATTGACAGAGCCTACGACTTTCAATATCGGCGTACCCTATGAGGAGAATGTAATTTATTTATGGGGTTCGGGTACTTCAGGCATCAACCCGCCTGTGTTTGTAAGTAACCCTTCCGAAAATTATACGGACATCACCTTTTTTCCTAATGATGAAGGAATCGTTGATTTACCCAACGGTGAATTTGGCATTAATTTGAGCGGCTATTTATATTATTTGGATTGGGGTTGTGATGGCAACAATACATCCATTGTTGAATTTCCACCCGGGCTCGATTTCTTTTCCAGTGACCGAATTGAGTATATTCGACAAGCCGGCACTGATTATTTATTTAACCAAACTGATTGCCTTGACGGATACACTCCGGATGAGGTGATAATATTCGTATTAACCACAACAAATACAATATTGGCTCGGGATCGTGCTACCGGTGAAAATATAATGTGTGAAGAAAGTTTATGCTTTGACTTTTGTCAAGGTCTGGGTACATGGAACCTAGAAATAGGTGGCACCCTATTTCTGCAAGATGATTTGTTTTTCTTCTGCCCTTCAGTTCCTGATAATTCACTTGTAATAAGATTGAGTGATTACAACGAGACCCCTAATATTTCGTTAGCCCAAGTTTATACTGCCCAACTGCTTTCAGGTCCGGACGGCAATTTGGTTCCTCCGGGAACATTCGGCTTACAAAGTGCCATAGACCTTACTGTTCCCGGCGAATATGTTTTTTTAGTTTCTTTGGATGTTTTGAATTCAAGCATGGAAGTTGTATGTAGCGATTTAGATTTTTTCGAAGTGCATGTTGGAGATCCGTTTCCCGTTTTCGCAGGAGATGATCAACGAGCCTGTCCGGGCGAAATTGTTTTCTTAAATGGAAGTCCTCCACCTACGGTTTTTGACGGATTGAATGGTACATGGGAACAAGTCAATTGTTCACCATGCGAAGCCGTCATTGTCAATCCCAACGACCCCAATACAGCTGTCCTTTTACCAACCGACATTTGTGACGAAACGCTAGAATTCGAATGGTCATATCAATCGGATGGCGATTGCCCTCCTGAAAGTGACCATACGGCTGTGGTCATTTCAGAATCATCTTCCGATCTGTGTGATTGTGATGGATGTATGTCGACCTTTCTAGTATCATCAGAGGTAGAATGGAAAGATGAATCAGGAGGAACTATGTTCGTAGATTTGGAAATCATGCTTCCATTCGGCGAGACCGGATCTGATGCGAGTTTCCTTTTCTCCCAAGGCAATGCTCTTGAGGAAAACATCAACTTTAGTAATGGTAGTATTATCTATTCGGGTATTCTTCAATATTCAGATGAAGAAAGCGATTTGTGTTTCACACTTTCATTTCCTGAAAGCAATATTTGTCCATTCTCATTTTGTCAATCATTTTGTGAATTGAATGAGGAGTTATGTAGTGATGAATGTACGGACAAAGCCATTGTCGTTTCTCAAGAGTTGTCTTGTACATTCGGAAGTTCGGAAGAATATCCATTTTCATTTGAAGTCGAACTTCCATCTACCAACGGAATTTCCATTTCAGTTACTTCCCCCGACGGTACCGTCTCCAATTTATCTTCTTCCAACACCGGCGGCAATTGGACCATTACAGGTAACTTCTCTACTACTTTGTCACTAGGAGATTCTCCTTGTTTCATCATTGATTTTGGAGAGGAATCCTTGATTTGCCCTATTGGGGTATGCTTGGAGTTGCCCGACTGTGAATGCTTGATTTCAGAAGTAGATTCAACGTTACCCACTTGTATAGAATCGAGCGGAGAAGCTTGTTTCACATTATCCCTGAATTACTCAGGGCCTTCCGGAGCATTGGCAATTTCACTAGGAGCCTTATCGAATGGAACAGGAATGGTGATTACGAATTTCATCAATGTGGCCACAGGAGATAATACCGCCCAACAAGGATTTAATACTTTTGAAGTTTGTGTAGGTTTTAATATCGACTGTATGGATGAGAGTTATGTCCTTCATTTAGAACTTGTGAGTAAAGAATGGGGATGTGCTGCAGAATATTATACGAAAGTACGTTGTTGTTCCTCTCATGAGGAATGTGAAATCAAACTCGATGCTACCTTCCAAAACATAACATGTTCTGCTACAGCAGAAGGCAAGTTGAAATATGATTTTGATATTCGGCTATGGGATCCGGACAATCTGGTTTCAACCATTAGTGCCTTGTCGGATCAAGGAAGCATTTCTAATTTAGTTGTTGATCAAAATTTCATGCCGTCATTACCTCCATTAATTCGAATAACCGGCACCATACTTCCTAATTCCGCATCTTCAACAGAGGTTTGTATTACGATAGGATTTGACAATCCCGATTTATGCCCCGTAGAGGTTTGTCACGAACTTCCGGAATGCAAATGCGCAATCAGTGATACCTATGCGGAATACCCACCGTGTATAGAACCCGGAGTGGAATTTTGTTTTCCTTTCACCTTTAACTACTATGGTCCGGAGGGGTTGCCTATTGATTTTTGGTTGGATGAAGTCAACTCGACATCAGGGTATATTATGACGAGTGCGACTAATGTACAAACAGGAGTAGATGAAGTCTTATTGGGGCAAAACGAATATAAACTTTGTTTTATTTTTAAAAATAAATGCGAGGAAGAAACGCACTTGTTTTTTGATGCTGTCATTGAGGGTGTCGATTGTAAGATTTGGGAGATGACGGATATTCCTTGTTGTTCACAAGTGTGTTATCCTCCGACCGGATTAAAAACGACTAAAATGAAACCCACTGCAATAGGGTTGACTTGGGATGCTGTTCCAGCTGCTTCAAAATACGTTGTCAGATGGCAACAAGTAGAAGTAGGAGGTGCTTGGTCGGAAACGACTACTGCAGATAATAATATTTTTGTCAGCGGACTGGATTCGGGTAAAGAATATCGATTTAATGTACAAGCTATTTGTGGGTCTATTTGGACCAAACCCAGCGAAACCATTTTGGCAAGTACGCCTAAAAAGTTTATCAAGCTTGATGATGTCAAGGAATTGGAAGACATAGGTATTCAAGTATTTCCAAACCCTACTTCCGGCTCTTTAAAAATCCGACATGACTTATCCGTTTCGGGAGAAGTAACATTTGTACTTTATGATGCAATGGGGAGTGTGGTCAAGCAAAAGGTGTGTTTGGGTTGCGATGAAACTCAAATGGATTTACATCATTTGAAATCCGGGTTTTATTATTTGGAAGTCAAACATGCTAGAAAAAGAAGCGTCGCGAAGGTGATTAAGGCCTCAGACTAATTGGTGTATTCTTAACCACATTGAACCAAAGTCGCTGTTGTGTAACAATGGCGACTTTGGTTTTTGACAAAGAAATTGTTGATCAATATCAGATGTTATCACAATAGATGTTATCACGAAATTTTTTGTATAAAAGACGAATCGTTATTTTAGGAATCAACGAGGCGTTCACCGAAAAGCATAGCCGTAGCT
>JAHDCE010000302.1 GCA_020630045.1 Saprospiraceae bacterium
CCTTCAGGAGTTTCTTTGAGTAAAAGAAATCGCGTATGCTTATTCCTATCCCATAGAGTAGGGCTAGGGGAGCGAAGATAATTCTTGTTAGTAATGTATTGATAAGAAAGTCGTTTATGATAAATTTGGATACAATTGAATTTATTTTTTCGCAACAAGGCACGGCCAGCATTCAAACAGGTTTCTCGAAAGAGAAATGAAAATAAACAACTTATACATTCCCTTGATGCATATGTATGCAAAAACCGGCATATTTTTTCGTGTATTAGAAAATACATCCTGTTATTGCAGGCAATTTACATAACAACGGAAAACCTTTTTCCGTTTTATGGTAACTTTGCGGTTCATTTCCGAATTCTCATATAAAATGAAGAAAAAAACATTACTCACGTTCATCATTGCGATGTTCATCGGGATTTCATCCTATGCCCAAATGGGCTGGGAAGTAGGTGGTTATGGAGGCGTGGCCTATTATTTTGGTGACCTCAACACCCGTTTTCATCTCGGCACCCCAGGACCGGCAGCCGGTTTTATCGGTCGATACAACTTTAACAAACGGCTGGCATTGCGGTTTGGTTTACACTATGGTAGTGTTTCGGCAGATGACGCCAACAGTAAAAACTCTTATGAGCAACGACGTAATTTAAGTTTTAAATCAAATATTTTCGAAGGGGCGGCGATGTTCGAGTTCAACTTTTTGCCTTTGGAACATGGAAGCCATGATGAGTTTTTTACGCCTTATGTTTTCGCAGGTTTTTCCATTTTCAAATTCAACCCCAAAGCTGAACTGGATGGAGAATGGATTGAATTGAATCCCTTGGGTACAGAAGGACAATTCCAAGGAGATGAATACTTTTTGGTATCGCCGGCATTTGTTTATGGCCTGGGAATAAAACTATCCATCGCCAATGCTTGGTCTTTGAATTTTGAATTGAGTTCGAGGATATTGACAACCGACTACTTGGATGATGTCAGTAAAACTTTTCCCGACAAGGACGACTTAGAATCATTGAGGGGGGAAACCGCTGTTATCATGTCCGATCGTTCCATCCCAAATGCGGAAGGGCTTCAAATCGGTTCTCCGGGCAAACAACGGGGGGACGATTCGAATAAAGATTATTTTTCCTTTATCGGAATTGGTGTTACTTATTACTTCGGAGATATCCGATGTCCTACTTTTTAAGGAGAGATATTACTCCATGACCCTAAACAAAAATCCCCGCTGGTCAAAGACCGGCGGGGATTTTTGTTTTTAGACGAGATTAATCATCATCCCTTCTTCTTCTATTGCGGCGGCGTTCGCGTCTTTTCTTTCGGCGTTCGCGCATATCATGTCCTTTTGATTTCATTTTTTCGCGGAAGTCTTTCCGCTTCTCCTTGAGCTTTTCGCGAAGCTCCTTGAATTCGTCTAGTTCATCTTTGAAATCTTCCTTGAATTCTTCGCGTAGAGCCTTGAGTTTTTCCTTGTATTCCTCCTTGTGACGTTTCATCTTATCCTTCCACTCTTTGATGTCGTCGTCATCGTCATCTTCATCATCATAGTCGTCGTCATCATCATCGTCATCGTCCCATCTATCTTTCACATTGCGTTTCGCATCTTCGACTTTGGATTTGATATCCTTTTTTTGTTTTTCAATCTTATCCTTCAATTTGTCGAACAAGGAGCCTTCGGCCGTTTCTTCATCAGGATCTTCCTCGTTTTCTTTGCGGACTTCTTCAATTTTTCCTTTGATTTTATCAAACAGGGAACCACCTTCATCTTTATTGGTGTCTTCCTTTGAAACAGTGTCTTTGATTTTGTCAAAAAGTTTGTCGAAGACAGAACCCGGAGCCGTTTTCTCATTAGGGTTATCTTTATTTTCTTTCTGAAGGGTATCCAGCAAGTTTTTAAACCCGCCAATCAGCGTTGCCGGCCCTAAAATATTGTTGTTATTTTCGTCAGCCATAAATGATATTCGTTTATGTTTTTAGTATATGAATGCGTGTATTACACTGTGTAATAAGTTCTGTTACTTGCAAGGTAAGTAATTGGTGATTAGATTTTATTTTGCGACTTGATTTTTAATATTTTCTTATAACAGAACGCCCCCGTTGATTTCATCAACGGGGGCGTTTTCCATTGCCTTATAGACACATTTTATTGCTTCACCACTTTCGTGGAATAATTCTCCTTTCCGGAGGAAATATTGATGATATATATGCCAGCAGGCAGTTCTGCCATTGACAATTCCACTTGGTGATTGCCTTGAACATATGCGTCTGAAATCACACGGATTTCTTTACCGAACATATCTAGCAGGGTAATATTCAAATCTACTTGTGTCGACAAGTCCATCCGAATGAACAAATCGTCTTCTGTAGGATTAGGCGCGATTGATACACCACTTAGGAACGAAGGAGATTCTTCTCCAAGCACAACCCCTTCGGACAATACCTCGAAGGATAAGTCCTTTTCTTGCTGGAAAGTCGGATCCAAGGATACTTGGTAAGGCACATGTTCGACGCCTTCAATGTTGACATGGACGAAGTAATCTCCAAATTGAAGCTCGGGAAAGGAATATTTACCTTCGGCATCAGTTGTCGTTGTTTTGATGACATTACCACGTACATCCTGTAATTCCACCAATATGCCCTCTAAGGGAGTGGTTCCGGTAGCCATTGTTCTCTCTACCATCGGATTGCCTTCCCATAAGCCGTCGCCGTCGAATACGTAGCCTTCTATGATGGCGTTTGGTGTATCATCTAGAACGATGGTTTCGCAAACTGTTTCTGTACAGGAGTCTATTGCCGACCCTACGATTAAACACGCTGTCAATGAGAATACGCTATCCAGTTCAGGTACTTGGATGGTTAAGTCCATTCCTCCAAAAGTGAACCCTAGTCCAAGGTCCCAATTGTAAGTATCGGCGCCCCAATCGGCCGCTGAAAAATGAATGTCATAACCTCCGATATCATTCGGTTCTGCATAGTAATAAAATGATGCGTCAAGATCGGTACATTCTACGCCTCCGGTACAAGGTCCGGGTGTCCAATCTACTACACCGAAACAATAGTACGCAATGCACTCATTGACGTATTCGTATCCGTCGCAACCACATACCGGATCATAATCCCAAGTACAAGGAGCTTCACTCAAGTCAATGACATCCCAATCCAAACAGACATCTCCGATATAGACAGATTCACAACTTATAGCACAAACACTTCCGGTAGCATCTGTCAAGTTCAAGCAAATATCATATACTCCGTCTTCTGTGAATTCGTATATATAAGGACCTCCCGTACCGGGAATAATCGCTTCACCCCATACTTCAAAATAGTAATCTAATGGTTCGGCACCGGCAAGGGAATCAATTACGAATTCATAAGTATTGCTCCCCCAATCTATCAGGGAGAATTCGGCAATGCAAGTAATGCCGCTTTCAATTACAGTCATTCCTACTCCCTGGCATCCTCCTTGTGTAACGGTTACATAATATGTGCCCGGAGATTCTACTTGGATGGCGGAGGATGTTTCTCCCGTAGACCATTCATAACTGTCATACATTCCGGAGACAGATAAGTCAATAACATCGCCCAAATCCCAAACTACGTCGGAAGCATCTATATTAACAACACCTACTACATCCTCTATAAAGATGGTATCCAAGGCAACGCAAGTACTACTTGATCCCGATGCAGCATATACAGTATATGCTCCAGGCGAATTTACGACTATAGTCGGTGTAGTCTCACCTGTAGACCAATAATAGGTTTCACCTCCAGTAGGAGCGGGGGTAATATTTGCGGATAGGGTAACCATACCCCCCAAACACATGTCAGTCGGACCATCAATTTCTACACTGATATCATCAAATACCAAGTTGATGGTAACGACCGAATCACAACCATACGAACTCATCAAAATTTCGGTACCTGTCGGGGTTCCTTCATCATATACCATTCCATTTACTTCAACCCAATAGCCATCTCCTGTGCATCCGGAGTAACTTTCGGTTCCGGTTATAGAAGAACTAAACACCAAATCTATAACTACAATGGAATCGCAACCATTTGCACTTACTAATGTATGTACACCTGACGGGTTACTTTCATCATATATCGTCCCTCCAACATCAACTGAATATCCATCTCCTACGCATCCTTGATATATAATACTTGATGTTTCTATTGGAAGTATATCCACTATTACCTCGGCATATGCTTCACACCCTTCACTATCAGTAGCCGTAACTGAAAAAGTACCAAAAGTCTCAAAAGTCGCAGTAGGGCCCGTTTGACCGTGGGACCATTGATAGGAAGCATAAGTGTCGGGAATAGCGGATGTGGTTACGGGACCATCTCCATCACAAAATGTCAGATATGTGTCATTCAGTTCGAGCGGTATACTGCAAGTATCCTGAATGATGTCATAAGGGATCGCTATGCAATCGGTGCCGGCACAGCCTTGATCCGTATAAACCGTGAGACAATAACTGGTATCAACAGTTGACGAAACAATGATATTCTGAGTTGTTTCGGCTGTTGACCAATCATAAGCGGCGAAACCTATGGGGCCTTCCAATATGATTGAAGAGCCGTCGATGACATAGGTGATATCGAAAGCGGGTTCAGGCATTTCGTAGACGTCCATTCCCACAACACCGGTACAACCATATTCGGAAGTGACGGTTACTTCATAGTACCCCTCTATATTAACGTCAATTATTTGTCCGATTTGTCCGGTGTTCCATTCATATAGCACATCTCCGGAAAGTCCGGCATCTGCATACAAAGTCGTAGAATACCCCGCACAATACTCCATAGATCCGGAAATAGTAGGAGTCGGATTGGGTTGCTCAAGTACAGTGTAGGTAGCGGCACAAGTATCTCCGTTCGAATCTATTGCGGTGACAGAATAATCGCCAGGGCTATTAATAGTTATTGCGTCAGTGATATCCCCATTACTCCACTGATAACTTAAAAACCCATCGGTAACTGTAAGGGATGCCGATTCTCCTTCACAGATATAAGGACTTCCGATGATATTCAGATCAGCACAAGTCACCGGATTTTCTTCTAGTATGATTTGATATGGAAGGTGGTAGTTTGAACCAGCTGTCGTATCAGGAATCGTATATATAATAGGGATCCCCGGCAATATTTCAAAATTCAAATCGACGGTCAAGTCATAAACACCGGGACTATTGGAAGCATCCGGATAACCGAATATCCTTACACAACCTATTTGTCCATCCGGCACCGTACAACTAACAGGCTCACATGCATAACTCAGTCCAGCCGGAAGACCTGAGATATTAGCCACTGAAATAGAATTAATTTGAACGGGTGTAATGGTAGGCCCCGCAACGAAATCATTAAGGGCATTTATAGTAAAAGAATACTCATAATAGTCTCCGATAGTCACGGCTCCGGGAATAGCCGGATCGGATTCTGATTGAGGGGGATTGGGATACATCCCGGCCGATTCTGTAGCATAAACGGGATCGGGGGAACAATTTTGTGCTGCTACATTTAAGGTCAGGCAACAACAAGCCAGAACTAACATTTGGAAAATTAAGGTACGCTTCATTATGTAATGTTTTGGTTGAAAATGGAATGGTTAATAATATCAAAGTTTTGCAATCACATTTCCTTTATAAGTGTCTATTTCGCCGGAAGGCGTCAAAAAATGGCATAAAATGCCCATGTTCGTAATAAAACGAACCTACAAATAACATTAAAAATACATTTATTGGAATTAGTGACTCATCCCTTTGAATATAGAATACAGGTGCTTATCATTTTGCTGCATACATGCTTAAAATTCAATATCATCAATAGATGTTATCACGAAAAATTGAGTATAGCCAAACCGTTATTTTAGAAATCCA
>JAHDCE010000303.1 GCA_020630045.1 Saprospiraceae bacterium
TCGAAATATTGTCGTAACGGATTTTCATTTCATCATAGGCTTCAACCGCCATCGGGTTGATTTCACCATAATTAAATAATCGTTTCCGAATTTTCTCGACCTGTTCTTCCAAGTCCTTTTTATTCAATGTCAAATCGGGTTCTTGGTTGATGATTTGGTTGACTTCCAAATCAAATTCGGCACGCAAGCGCTCTCCGACCGTGGTCAAACTGAGTTTGATTTCATTGTATCGATCTTTGAAATCGGCTACTAGTTGTTGACATTGATTTTTTAAATGGTTTTTCTGACGGATTTCTTTTTCGATCTCAGTAATACCCCCTCTTGAATCGTAGTAAATCCGCTCGACTTCCCCTAGGACGGCTTGCTTGGATTTTTTCTCCTCATACAAGGTGATTAACCCGGCTGATTTAGCTTCGATATCCGCTTGGACTTTTTCAATTTCACTATTGGTCGATACCAAGGAATCACCATCGGTAGAAAGTTTGAGCTGTGTCCCGGAAAGCTGTTTCTTTCTGAACTCAAGTTCTTTCCTAAGGGTCTGTACCTTGTTTTGTTGGCGGATGAATTCAATATTTTTAGCATTGTATTCAGCCGATGCGGTGGACAATTGTTCCGCCGCCATTTTATAGACAGAATCCGCTTCTTGGATTTTCGAGGCGGCCAATTCAATTTGGCCTTTTTGGATATTGAGTTCCTTCTCCAATTCGAAGATGGAATCTTCCAGACCGCTTATCCTTTTTTTCAGTCCTTCTTTTCGTTCCGTGGTATCCTTTAGAAAGGATTCGAAATTGTCGTTCTTGGCTTTGAGTTGGATTTGTTGGCGAGTAATTTGTTCCAATGACCGTCGCTCCTTTTGAATATCCCCACTCTTGTCCAATGCTTTTAGCTCTTGGATTTTCTTTTTAAATCCATAAAATTCATCTGACAATTCCTTGCCCTTAGCTTCTAGGTCTTTAATGGCTCCACTCAGGACTTCCAAGTTCTTTTTCCGTCCGATCTTTTTTCCTTCAAACAATCCGACCGAACCACCGCTGACGCTATATTTCCCTTGAATGAACTTTCCGGATTTGGACAAAAGCGTCAAGTCCGGATCTTCGATTTTTACCTTTACTTGTTCCTCATCCGTGAGGTAAACGCTACCAAGTAGAAAGCTGATCAAAGGTTTGTATTCGGCATCGCATTGAACCACTTCAACGGCATGAATGGTATCCGGGATGGCCATACTCAATCCCATTTTAGAATCAATGGCATCTAGTAAAAAGAATTTCGCTTTTCCTTTTTGGGATTTATTCAACAATTGAATCGCTTCAAAGGCACCTTCTAAATTTTGAACTACATAATAATTCAAATAGGGCTCTAAATAGTTTTCAATCGCAATGCGATACTCTTCCTGGGTATAAATCAGGTCAGATAATAACGGAGCTTTTGCCGCCCAATTTTTGCTTTTACTCAAAAACTTGATGGACTCGGGAAAACCTTCTAAATTATCCACCAAACTCTTAGTCAGCTTATATTCATTTTTCTTGGCGTCAAGCTTTCGATTCACTTCGGCGATTTTGCCGGTGACTTCTTCCAGCTTTCCTTCCACCATTTCCAATTCTACCTTACGGGCATCTTCTTCGACTTCCCATTCTTGGATTTTATGTTCAGCTTCCTTTTTGCGGAGCTCGATTTCATCCAAGCGTTCCTTGGTATCTCCCATTTCGGCGGTTCTCCGCTCAATTTCGTTTTCGGCCCGCTCAATGTCCCTTGTAAAGTTTTCGATTTGACTTTGAGAAACGGCTTTCTTTTTTTCCAATTCGAAAATATTCCGCTCTAGGGTTTGCTGCTCCTTGAGAATGATATCCAAATCGGATTTCAAAGCACCATGATCGGATTTGATGGTATTCAAGTGGCTGTCCGCTTCTTCCAACTGTGAAGAAAAAGTGGTTTCCATTTGCTTTTCCTCATTGACTTGTTCCTCGTAGTAGGACAATTCTTTTTGAAGCTGCCCCAAGGAGTTTTTAGCCGTTTCCATTTGTTGTACCGTCTGCGAATGGTTCTTTTTCAAAAACGACAAACGCTGCTCGGCCATTTGTTTCTCATTCTCCGTGGTACGGATAACACCTACCAGACGATTCAATTCACGCTGGTTGTCCGTCAGATTTTTCTCTTTATCTAAGTTGGCGGTTTTTTCGGCCTCTAAACCGGCCTCAGCTTTTCGGATTTCAGCATCCAGTTCCACCAATTTATCTTGCTCTTCTTGCAATCTTTTCCGAACACTTTTGTACTCGTCCTTAAAAGCGCTCAATTGAAATTTCGCCAATTCAACACTTAAGTCTCGATACTTGGTTTTGAGTTCGAAATATCGCTTTGCCCTGCGTGCTTGTTTCTCCAAAGATTTTAGGTTGTTTTCAATTTCAAACAACAAATCTTCTACGCGATCCAAATCGGCGGTCGTACTTTTCAGCTTATTGACCGTTTCCCTTTTCCTCGCCTTATATTTTGAAATCCCAGCCGCTTGTTCAATCAGTTTCCGCCTGGAGTTTTCACGATCATGTAAAATATCGTCAACCATACCCAAGGCGATGATGGCGTATGAATTCGAACCGATTCCGGTATCTACTAAAAGGGATTTGATATCCTTTAATCTACAAGGAACATTGTTGAGTCTATATTCGGACTCACCAGTCCGGTACAATGCTCTTGTGATGGTCAACTGATGATATTCACTAGCAATGATGCCCTTGTCATTCAAGAAGGTCAATGAAACTTCCGCGATGCCACCCTGCTTCCTTTTTTTGGTTCCATTGAAAATGACGTTATTCATTTTCTCCAAACGAAGCTCCTTACTCTTCTGTTCTCCCAGCACCCACCGGATAGAATCGACGATATTGGATTTGCCACAGCCATTAGGCCCTACGACTCCTGTAACGTCTTCATTGAAATTGACAACGGTTTTATCCGCAAAACTTTTAAATCCTTTTATCTCCAGTTGGGTTAATCTCACCGCTCTTTCTTACTTCTTTATCAAAAAATTCCCCGTAAGGGGTAGTGGTAAATGTTGATTTTTTTGAGGAAACGGACAAAAATACAAAAAGAATAAATTTCCATTCGTCGAAAAATGAAAATATCAATCTAAGAAAAGGCCTATTTTGGAAAAAATTCGAAGATATGGAGAACAACAACAACAACAACAACAACAACAACCTGATCATCCAACTGATTTTAGTCCTAGGAGCCTATCTCATCATCAAATACCTGATTCCGAATGGCAGACTGGTGCTATACCCCATCAATTTATTGGTGACTTATCTACACGAATTCGGCCATGCGTTCGGTTCGCTTATTACAGGTGGCGAAGTCCTTTCGCTTAAAGTGAATCAAGATGGTAGCGGGTTATGCACGACTAGAGGGGGCAACCGGGCTATCATACTGATGGGAGGTTATATCGGAAGCGCGATTTTTGGCAACGCCCTTTTCTATATCGGCATGAGAAAGCCCACTTGGTCTAGGGCGACCTTGGTACTCCTTTCGGGTACGATGGTATTGTCGGCCTTTTGGTGGTACAGTCAACCCTTCACAACAGGGCTACTCATTGCTTTTTCTGTAGTCCTCTTAGCCATAGCTATTTTAACCAACCTATCGAATATTACTTTGATGTTTATCGGATTGGCCAGCCTCATTCATATCATCGAAGATTTCAATGTGGGTCCCACTTCTGACCTAGAACAATACGCCAAGTTGTTCGTGGTCGTTCCTCCCCAAGTTTGGATGTATGTTTGGTTGATAATCGTCATCATTCTCCTCCTCATCAATTTAAGGATGATATTTAGGAGTAGAAAATGATTGATTTTTCCAAAAAGTAGGCAGCGCATTTGAAGGCGGTTCCGTTCTATAAGAAATTGTCGTGATTTTAAGGTTTATTTTTTGGTTTACAATTTGTAAGGTTGGTTAAAGTCCGGGGGTGGTTTCCCGGACTTTTCTTTTTTGCCCACTCTCCTATTTTTTCTTATCATAAAACACCATTTTTGTCTTAAACGTTATCTTATCAGTAATCATTCTTATGTCCGCTGCATAAAAATGGTGAATTGATTATCCAATCATCCAAGGAATTATGATTCAAAAAACCTTATTCTACTCGACTTTAATCTTATTCGGATGTGCTGTCCTTATCGGAAGTTGTTCGTACACTCAAAAAATAACCGATGGCAAAACGGCTTACGAACTTAAGCAGTACGCAGTGGCCATCCCCATGTTGGAAAAAGATTTCCGCAAGGAAAAAGCCAGAAAAGAAAAGGCCAAATTGGCATATATAATCGCCGACTCCCATAACAAAACCAACAATAATGAAAAGGAAATGGAATGGTACAAAATGGCCGTCGACAATGGTTACGGCGCTAAAGCCATGGTTAATTACGCCAATTCTTTAAAAAAGAACGCCCAGTATTCCTTGGCCAAAAACATGTACCAAGAAGCCGGATATGAAGAAGGCGACCCTGACCTTTACAAGAAAGAAATGATTAGTTGCTCCTTTGCAGACAATTGGAAAAAACAAATGGACGAATCACCCTATCAGGTGGAAACTGTCGGTTTCAATTCACCGAAATTGGATTATGCGCCCACTTATTTCGGTAACGGAAAATGGGTGATTTCCTCAGATCGCCAAGGAGCGAAAGGTGATGAAAATTACAAGTGGACCGGCAACTCGTTTTCAGATCTGTTTATTGTAAATCCGTCTTCTAATGAAGTAGTGGCTTTCGAAGACCCGGTCAATACTGCCTATAACGAAGGAACAGTTACATTTAATCCGACTTTTGACGAAATGATTTTTTCAAGATGCGGAACCGGAGAATTGAATGCCGCAGATTATTGCAAACTGTTAATCTCAACCCTTGAAAACGGTAAATGGACAGAACCTGAAGTACTGCCCTTTAACACGGAAGGCGTTAATTATATTCATCCGCATTGGTCAAAAGATGGCAAAACATTATACTTCGCCGCGAACCTTGACGACGGCTGGGGAGGATATGACATTTACTCGATTACAAGAACTAAATCCGGTTGGGGTGAGGCCAAATTATTACCTGCAACCATCAATACAGAAGTGGACGACATGTTTCCTTTTGAAAAGGACGGTGTTTTGTATTTTTCTAGTAGAGGTCATATAAACATGGGTGGACTGGACATTTTCAAAACGACCTCTTCCGGAGGCAAATGGAGTAAAGCCGAAAACCTGAAAGCACCTATCAATTCGGAATCGGATGATTTCGGATTCGTCATCGACCCGGAGGTCGAAGCAAACAAAGACATTAACTATCAGGGCTATTTTTCTTCTTCCCGTAAGGGAGGAAAAGGAATGGATGATATCTATGCATTTCAAAACCGTAATATTGAACCTGTTCCGGAACCGGAACCAGAGCCTGAGCCAGAACCAGAGCCAGAGCCTGAGCCGGAACCCATCGTTGAAGTTTTTGTCCTGACGGTTCACGTACAAGGGCAGGTTTACAAGGATGAAAACAATCCCAAATCCGGAAAAAATGGTGTCAAATCATTGCCTCTTTCTTCCGTCAATATACTGACAGGAGGCCGGAGTGAAACAAAGAAAACCGATAACTCAGGAACCTATACCTTGGAAGTCGAAAAGGGAGCTAATTATCGCTTCTTGGCTTCGTCTACCGGATACCTCAGCCAATCTAAAAATTTTACCGCCAATTTTAAGGAAGGGGAAAATTCCAAAACGATATATATCGTTTTGGACAAATTATTCAAGAATGTCGAAATCGTACTAGAAGACATCTACTATGATTATGACAAAGATAACATCCGTGAAGACGCTAGACCGACATTGAATAATCTTGCGAACATCCTACGCGAGAACCCGAATATAAAA
>JAHDCE010000304.1 GCA_020630045.1 Saprospiraceae bacterium
CCTTGGCAAAATTCCATTTCATATTAAAGAAAAAAACTAATTTTTAACAGGCTCTGAACGAATTCATTTTAAAAAATTAGAATCCACGCATTAGGTAATATACCTCCCCTACTTGAATGGTCGTCAATGTACGCCTTCCGGAAAGGTATAGGTAAATTTCTTTTTTGTTGTCCAACACCAATGCGACTTGGAACCGGTCTTCGTTTTCTTTGGCCTGCTCGTTTTCGCGTTCCATGATTTTTTTGATCTTGAACTTTTTGATGTAATCCTTGGTCGTTCCATCCTCCATTTCAACGAACGTCTTCATGTAGAGATAGTGGTTGATTTCCACTTTGATTTTAGAGTCGCGTTCTGCATATTCTAGGAGCTTCTCTTTTGGGAGGCCGGTCAAATCGTCCGGGATGGCATTTTCATCCACTTCTTTGGTTTCGGCTTCTTCATCTTCATTTTCTTCTTCTTCTCCCTCCTCAAAAGTTTCTTCCTCTTCTTCTTCCTCATCATCATCATCATCAGTATACTCTTCCGTATAATCTTCTTCGTATTCTTCTACATATTCCTCCACATACTCTTCGACTTCTTCTTCCTCTTCCTCCTCCTCGTCATTTTCCATTTCCTCATCTTCATCAGCTACTTCTTCATCTTCCTCGTCCTTTTTCTTCTTTTTCTTTTTCTTCTTCTTGGGCTTCTTTACGAACTTGGGTTTTTCTTCTTTTTCCTTTTTGACTTCGGGTTTCTTTTTCTTTCTTTTGTCAATGGCTTCATAGACTTCGATAAATTCGAAATATGTGGAATCCGCCACCTGGATACGAAGAAATGGCCGAATGACATTTCCCCAAAGGGAATCCTTTTCTTCCAGTTCGAATTCTCCTAAGTCAGTAAAGTATTTTGCTTGTTTATCCTTTCTCTTTTTATCCAAAAAAGGCATGTGAAAAATGACTTCTTGTTCTTTGGAAGAACGCCGGAAAACCAATGCTTCGCAATTCCTTCTATTATCCAATATGATTTTAAGATGCCCTTGAATCCTTGAATCCCTGGCATTCATCAAGTTCATTTTGAATCCATATTCTGTCGGCTCGGTATTATTGACCGAGTAAACCCCCTTGATTCCCTCACCATTCACATACAGGTAATTTCCGGTGTATCCGAAGGAATATTCACCGGGGCGGACTTTGGTTTTGGTACCGTCCAAGGTTTCCTTGTGTTGAGGTCTGAAATCATACCCGTATAGATCTTCGGGTTTCATGAATTTCCTATCAGTGATATAGGAATAAACATTTTGTGCTTGCAGGGCGAATGCCAGGCAAATGATAAAGATGGTCAAGCAATTCTTTTTCATAATTGATGCTTAATTACATTGCAAAATAAATGTCGTTATTTGAGGTTGTATTTCCCGAAAGGGAATTTCCGGTCAGGCCAACTCTGCGAGTTCCATCCAACGGGATTCCTTTTCTTCTATTTTTTTGTCTATGTCTGAAAGTTCTATCGACATGGTGGTGATTTCATCGGCGGTCAGTTCGGGATTGTTGAACCCTGCGGACAATTCCTTTTTTTTCTTTTCCAGTTTATCGATTTCCTTTTCCAAACGATTGAATTCCTTTCGTTCTTCGTAGGTCATTTTAGGGGTGTCCTCCTTTGGACGTTCGTCCGTGGTTACCGTAACTTTTTGCTTGACTTCTTCTTTGGCATTTTCGGCGTCTTGAAGTTTTTTCCAAGTGCGGTATTCTTCGTAATTGCCATTCCAGTCTTTGATCACTCCATCCCCTTCAAATACGAACAAGTGCTCGGTGAGTTTGTCCATAAAATACCTATCGTGCGATACGATAACCAAGCAGCCGGGAAATTCCGCCAGGAAGTCCTCCAGTATATTCAACGTGAGGATATCCAAATCATTGGTCGGTTCATCCAATATGAGGAAATTGGGATTTCTGACCAAAACCGTCAGCAGGTACAATCTCCTTCGTTCCCCACCGCTGAGCTGGCTTACATATACCCGTTGTTGCTTGGGACCGAACATGAATTTTTCCAAAAATTGGCTGGCCGTCAGTTTTTTTCCTTTGTTCAAGGGAATGACTTCGGCTATATCGCGAATCACATCAATGACACGTTTATCTTCATTTAACTGGATGCCTTCTTGGTGATAATGTCCGAAAACGATGGTGTCGCCGACGACGACTTTCCCACCGTCCGGTCTGATTTCTTGGGTCATCACTTTGATGAAAGTGGACTTGCCGACTCCATTGGGGCCGACGATACCGACACGTTCCCGTTTCCGGAATTTGTAGGTGAATTTTTCTACCGCTTTAAAGTCTCCGTAATGTTTGGAAACATTGTGGAATTCTACGATTTTTTTCCCTAGGCGTTCGGACTTAAAATCCAAGGAAAAATTTTGCTTTTCTTGACGAGAAGAAACCTTGTCCTTCAAATCATGAAATGCATCCACTCTGGATTTGGCCTTCGTTCCACGAGCTTTGGGTTGCCTTCTCACCCAGTCCAATTCCCGTTTAAGTAGCTTTTTATTTTTACCATGTACGACCGCTTCGTTTTCGGAGCGTTCGGCTTTCTTTTCTAGGTAGTAAGAATAATTGCCCTTGTATTTATAGAGCTTCCCTCCTTCTAGTTCATAGATGACATTACACACACGATCTAAAAAATATCGGTCGTGGGTAATCATAAATACGGTTCGATTCGCTTGGGACAAATATCCTTCCAGCCAATCGATCATATCTAAGTCCAAGTGGTTGGTGGGCTCATCCAAAATTAGGAAATCGGGTTCTTCTATCAAGATTTTAGCCAAGGCGACCCTTTTTTCTTGACCACCGGAGAGTTCCCCTACTTTTTGATGTAAATCCGAGATATTGAATTTACTCAGGATTTCCTTGATTTTGGCTTCGAAATCCCAAGCTTTGAGGTCTTCCATTTTTTCAATGGCCCTTTCTAGTAATTGGGGTTTGTTTTTGAGTACCAAGGCCTCTTCGTAGGATTTGATGGCCGCCAATGTCGGATTATCCGAATCGAAGATGGTATCGATAACGGACATCTCCGGATCGAAGTCCGGTTCCTGGGGTAAAAATCCTACGGTGGTGTCTTTGTGAAGGATGATTTTGGCATCTTCCCGTTCTGAACCTTCCCACCCCATCATGACTTTGAGCAAGGTGGATTTACCACTTCCGTTTTTTGCGACCAGCGCGACTTTATTGCCCTTATCAATATGGAGGGTAATGTCCTTGAATAGGACTTTATCCCCGTAATTTTTGGTAATATGTTCTAATGTCAAATAATTCATATCGAAATCGTCTTCCAAATGTAACAAGGAAGCCCCTTATGGACAAAAAAAGACCCGGCCATTCTAAATAAACAATTATTAGAATGACCGGGTCTTGCTAGAATATGTCCTTATTATTTACCTCTGTTCTTCAAAGGAGAACGGGATTTCATATCTTTCATGATCAACAATGCCTCTTCGATATAGACATCTTTGGTCACTTCTTCCAACCACTTGTCATTGCGTGCGATTTTGGAGGAATCCGTTTGAATTTCGGATTTATCCGCATCCAGATTGATGACTTCCAAACCATCAATCGGATCTTTCATGATGGATTCGTATTTTTTAGCGGAAGCTTTGTTCTCATCCATTTCATTCGAATAAGACTCGATATTCAAGGAGTACTCCGTATCCTCTCTGGACTCGCTGAGTCGCTTGGCGTTTTCATTGATGAGGCGGAAAGTTTCGGAGGCCGCTACCCTTGCAGAAGATTTCCTTCTCAATTTTTCTATGCTTCCGATTCCTTTTACGTTTTGATCATATTCGATTTCGTCTATGCTGGTCCAATCCATAGCATAATCGTACTCTTTTTCTCCGATTTCGATGTGTTGGAAATCATCCGGTAGTAGGATGTCCGGTTCCACTCCTTTCAATTGTGTCGAACCACCATCGATACGATAGAATTTTTGGATGGTCATTTTGACCGAACCCAAAGGTTTGAGTTCCTTGTGTCCCCATACCATAGCATCCAAATCGACGAAACGTTGAACGGTTCCTTTTCCGAAAGTGGATTTACTTCCGATAACAATCGCCCTTTCGTAGTCTTGTAAGGCGGCAGCCAAAATTTCAGAAGCGGAGGCACTGAACTGATTGACCATGATAATCAAGTTGCCGTCGAACAAAACACGTTCGTCCGTATCTTCTAGGATACGCGGTTTCATTCCTCTGGCTTTTACCTGTACGATAGGGCCTTTTTCGATGAACAATCCGGACATTTTCACAACGTCTCTCAATGATCCACCACCATTGTCTCTCAAATCGAGAATGATGTCCTTGACACCTTGCCCTTTGAGTTTGATGATTTCCTGTGCTACGTCTTCAGAACATTGACGACCATTAGCGTCTTGGAAATCGGCATAGAAGCGAGGCAACATAATGTAACCTATATTATTGATTCCTTCGTCTTCATAATTTAAAATTAAAGACTTCGCGTATCCTTCGTCTAAAATGACTTCATCACGGATAATCGTAACGATTTTTTCTTCTCCTTTTGAGGTCTTAACAGTCAAGTGGACTTTTGTTCCTTTCTTTCCTCTAATCAGAGACACCACCTCGTTTATGAGCATTCCGGAAATGTCTACCGGTTCTTCGCCTTCTTGGGCTACTTTCATAATCAGGTCTTCGGCCTTAATGGTTCCTTCTTTCCAAGCGGGTCCTCCGGTGATGATTTCGACGATTTTCGTCACTTCTCCATCAGCTTGGAGACGTGCGCCGATACCGATCAATTTACCAGACATATTGATGTCGAAATTTTGCTTCTCAACGGGAGCGTAGTATCCGGAATGCGGGTCGTGTACGTTGGTCATTGTATTCAAGAACATGGCCCAACGTTCTTTTCGCTCTTGTTTTTTCAAGCGCTTGAACCATTTGCTAAAGACTTTTTTGACATCTTCACGAGCTTCTTTCTCCAACTCGGCAAATGACTTTTCTTTGCCTTCTAGCGTTCCTTCTTTGATGGCTTCGGCTTGCTTGTCGCGATTGTTATCCAATCGGACCATGGTTTCGTATTTGAGTATTTCCACCCAACGTTTTTCCAAGTCGCTCGAAGTCGATGCGAAGGTTCTTTTTTCTCCATCCAATTCGAAAGTCTCCGTACCATCGAAGGTAAAAGGACGATCGATATATTGATTGAGGTAACCTTCTGCTCGAAGGATTCCTTTTTCAATCAAATCTACTGACAAGGAAAAGAATTCAGTGGTACCTGCATTCATTTGGTCGTCGATCAAGGACTTTTGCGCTTCTAGTTGACCGACTTCTTCATTGGTCAAAAATCGCTTTCCGGAGTCGAGCCGTTTGAGATAGAGATCATAGAACTTGTTTGAAAATCCATCATCTATCTCTTCTGGCAAGAAATGATATTTTTTGAAACCTTCTAACATGGTTTCCATCAAGACTTTCTCTTTTTCTGCAGGATCACCATTGTTGAAATATGAAAATCCTAGGCCAACGAACAATGCGATGGCTACGCAGGAGAAAATAATCGGACGATTAACTGTCATAATATATCCTATTGGTTTTGGTATTGACGCAAGATAAGAGGTTTATCACCTTAATTTCAAGTGCTACTCGTGACTCTTTGCGCTCTACATATAATATACTTCAAATTACGCAAATAGTTGTCCGAGATTTTGAAGGATTCGGACTTTAAAGAATGTTTAACGTCACCAAAGCGGTTTGTGGGTGGGTTGTGACTTTTGCCCGGAGGTGGTTCGGAGTTGGATATTGTGGACTTTTGCTATTTCCTAGGGAATCGGGCTAGGTTGACGAGACGAGATGAGGTGAGGTGAGGTGAGGTGAGGTGAGGTGAGGTGAGGTGAGGTGAGGTGAGG
>JAHDCE010000305.1 GCA_020630045.1 Saprospiraceae bacterium
TTGGGCGAAACCAGTGAAATCGTTCCTGAAAAAACATCCAAAGCTACATTGTCTGTAGCCGATGTTCCCAGCTGGTCATTGAATTCGTCTGTCCAACTTCCGTTGTTATTGTCAACAATCGGAGTGGCTTGGGTAAAAACCGTGAATAGCAAAGAGAAAATGAAAACGGCGGAGCCGAATCGAAGTGTAAAATTGAACATTTTCATGACTTTTAGTAAAATTGATGTGGAATTCGGGGTTCACACATTAATGTTATATCCAATTTCTTTGCCAAAAAAAGTGAAGTCCATTTTTGGGGTCTATAATATCTTGATAAGAAAAATGAAAAAAATAAGGGGGTAAATAATTCGATTGATTGCCAGTTTCCTATATGGTAGGAATTATCGTAATTAGTCGTTTGTTGATTGTCACGATTATTTTTTTCGAGGATTGATTTTGAAAATCATAAATTTGTGGAAACAGTTGAATCGTATGAAAAGACCTGATTTTACTAAAATATCATTTACTGATAAAAAACACACTGCTGCAAATTTCAAAGAAGAGGAAGTTATGCTTACTCCGGAAAAGATTCCCTTAAAAGGGGAGTACTTCGAATCCGATATAGAAAGTGCAGGACACATAGATTTTGTTGCTGGATTACCACCTTATCTAGGAGGGCCATATAGTTCTATGTATACTGTACGTCCTTGGACGATTCGACAATATGCCGGATTTAGTACGGCTAAAGAAAGCAACGAGTTTTACCGGAAAAATTTGGCAGCCGGACAAAAAGGCTTATCCGTAGCCTTTGATTTGGCGACACATAGAGGCTATGACTACGATCATCCGAGGGTTCAAGGGGATGTGGGCAAAGCGGGAGTTGCCATAGATAGTGTAGAGGATATGAAAGTTTTGTTTGATGGCATTCCTCTAGACAAGATGTCCGTGTCGATGACAATGAATGGAGCGGTTATTCCGATCATGGCATTTTATATTGTCGCAGCTGAAGAACAAGGAGTAGAGTCCGCACAATTAAGTGGAACGATACAAAACGATATTCTAAAAGAGTTCATGGTGAGGAATACTTACATTTATCCTCCTGGGCCTTCCATGAGAATTATCTCGGATATATTCGAATATACTTCAAATCATATGCCCCGATTTAATTCGATTTCAATAAGTGGCTACCATATTCATGAGGCCGGTGCACCGGCCGACATAGAGCTAGCCTACACTTTGGCGGATGGATTAGAATACCTCCGGGCCGGTGTACAAGCGGGATTGGATATAGATGCTTTTGCTCCTAGGCTATCATTTTTTTGGGGTATTGGTATGAACCATTTTATGGAAATCGCCAAAATGCGTGCGGGGCGGATGCTTTGGGCGAAACTGGTTAAATCCTTTAATCCCAAAAATCCGAAGTCCTTGTGTTTACGGACACATTGTCAAACTTCCGGATGGAGCCTTACCGAGCAAGATCCTTTCAATAATGTGGCCAGAACTTGTATCGAAGCGATGTCGGCGACTTTGGGCGGAACCCAATCTCTCCACACCAATGCTTTGGATGAAGCCATTGCTTTGCCTACGGATTTCTCCGCAAAAATCGCAAGGGATACCCAGAAGTTTATACAAGCGGAAACTGACATTACCAAAGTAGTGGATCCTTGGTATGGTTCCCATTATGTCGAATATCTGACGGAGCAGTTGACTGGCCGTGCTTGGAGTTTGATTCAAGAGGTTGAAGGGCTTGGAGGTATGGCCAAAGCCATTGAAGAGGGATTGCCCAAATTGAGGATAGAAGAGGCCGCCGCTCGAAAACAAGCAAGAATCGATAGTCGAAGGGACTTGATTGTAGGTGTGAATGTATTTGAGCAAGAGGAGGAACAAGAACTAGAGATTTTGGAAGTGGACAATGCCGCTGTTCGAAATGAACAGGTCGAGCGATTGAAAACGATGAAAGCGGCAAGGAATGAAGACGAGGTGCAAAAGGCTCTTGAGGCCTTGGCGGATTGTGCGGCAAGCGGCAAAGGGAACTTATTGGAATTCGCCGTAAAAGCGGCTAGGTTGAGGGCTTCATTAGGAGAAATCAGTGATGCCATGGAACGTACCTTTGGTCGATACAAAGCAAGTACAAGAACCATTTCCGGAGTATATTCGAAAACTATGGGTAAGGATGAAAAGTTTGTAGAAGTTCGCAAAATGGCAGACCGATTCGCAGAGAAAGAAGGTCGACGACCTAGAATCATGGTTGCCAAATTAGGACAAGACGGACATGATAGGGGAGCCAAAGTTATTGCCACCGGATTTGCAGACTTAGGGTTTGATGTTGATGTTGGGCCTTTGTTCCAAACACCTGAAGAAGCGGCGAGACAAGCCGCCGAAAATGATGTTCATATCATCGGAATCTCTTCCCTGGCGGCCGGGCATAAAACGCTTGTTCCGCAAACCATTGCCGCCTTGGCCGAATTGGGCCGTGAGGATGTATTGGTGGTAGTGGGAGGGGTAATACCCAGACAGGATTATGATTTCTTATACCAAAATGGCGTTGCCGGTGTCTTTGGCCCCGGGACGGTAATCGCGGAGGCTGCTCAAGATATTTTATCTATTTTATTGGAATCATTTGATGATTAAAAGCCGCTAATTGCTTTTAATGATATGGTCGTTTGGAAGAAGTACTATTTTAAAGAATAGATGTTATCACGAAAAATTGAGTATAGCCAAACCGTTATTTTGGAAATCCACTTCGTTATTCCCCTTAAACGTAGCTAAGGCTATGCTTTGCGGCGAATGCCTCGTTGATTCCCAAAATAACGATTCGTCTTTCATACAAAAAAATTCGTGATAACATCTAATATCAAAGCAATCGATTTTCATTAAAATATTTTTCTTACATTTGTGACCCTTTAGAAAAATGTCGTCATAAAGATGAATTTTGAGGAGAAGGATATTGAGGAGGAAAATTTAAATAATTAAAGTATATAGATTCCAATTGTTAATGTTTTGGAATATTGAAATTTAGTCTATATCTTTATATTATCTGTTTTGCATAGTTGTTTTTTGGGGTTATATTTTGCATGCGCCGCATCTCTGCGGCGTGTGCTTTTTAATTTATAATGTATTTTTTGAAAAAAATAAAACCTTGAAACACCAAGGATTTAATGGATGTTCGAACCAGTTTCAATTAGGTGCAGTGATACAATGAACTTTCACAAAACCATTCTAATTTAGAGTCATGGAAAAATTAATCATTTGCTTTTTGGTTTTTATTCCGCTTGGAATTTTTTGTCAAGACTTTACTCCAATACAAACGGGACCACGGATAGGGGCGGATATTCGTTTGGAAAAATCCGATAGAATTGTATTAAGCGATGCATTAGGTCAAGACTCATTGATGGTTTCTCCTCAAAAATCAGCCACTCATTTTATGCTGGGTATGTTCACCCAATTCAATATCAACGAGTTTTTTTATGTTCGACCCGAATTTCTAGTAAGTTTGGGAAACAAGTCTTTTGATATAGAGCCGATTGGTGGTGAAAAACAAGAAAGATCTTATCGTCAATATGGGTTTGTAATGCCTGTGCACGCAGGATATAGAGTCGAAGGATTTAGCCTTCAATTCGGGTTTGTATATCACAGCAGATTAAGGAATGATATCAGGGACGAAGTTGAAGATTTTGAAGTGAAATTCGATAAATCTTATGTCAATATGAGTTTCGGTTTAGGTTGGCACAACGAGTTGTTTTTTATTGATATAAGATTCGAACCTTCTTTTCGTGGAAATGAAGATTATATGGCTAATTATGGAGAATCCAGAAAGTTTGGGACACGCACTAGACACTTGACTTTTTCAGTTGGGTTCTCACTGACCGATTAGCGAAGGGAATGATCGTTTAAAAAGTCATTTGACGTACCCAATTTCCATCCAAATCCATGTATCCGATACCGGCACCTTTTTGTATTTGAATAAGACCATTGAAATAAGCCACTTTTTCTTGAATAGGTTGAACGATAAACCTTCCATCAGGGCGACAAATGCCATGTAGTCGATTGACTTTTATTTTAGATAAGCCATTGCTCAAACGCTCTATTTTTTCATATTTCGGAGGGATGACAAATAACCCATACTTATTAATGACCCCCCATTTATTATCAATATTAACCAAGGCGATACCATTTTCAAATTGCATGGCCTTGTCAAAATATCCTTCATAAAGCTCCCCGGATTCCCTAATGAAATAGAATTCTTTGTTTGCATTTTGAATCAAGCCCTTTCCTTCACTAAATGCAATAAAACGATTGAGCGAAGGCTTAATAACATAATCTCCTTCGGAATCAACCAAACCGCCTTTTCTGGCATTTTCAAAAACAACGGCTTTACCATCCAAAAAGTCCTTGCATTTATTGAATTCCGGATCAATGGCAAACTCTCCCTGCTTGTTGATATAACCACATTTGCCATCAATTTTAACCATCGCCAACCCTTCGGAAAATTGCGAAACCAAATCGAATTGAATTGGAATAACAAGTTCTCCCCTCGAATCAATAAAACCATATTTGTTTTTACGTTTGACTGCTGCCAAACCTTCACTGAAGGGAAATATTTTTCTAAAACTGGATGTCGTGATTCGAGTCCCTTTTATATTCACTAAATAATATCTAATATTATCTTTGAAAGAGGTTCTTGCAACTGCAAGACCATACATGTCGAAAGAACTCAAGTCCTCAAATTCATTCTCTGTGGCATACTCGCCCTTGGTATTGATTAACCGAATGGAGTTCCCGACTTTGACCCTTGCAATATTGCCTTGGAAGTCAAAAGCCTTTTTAAAATTAGGAGGAATCAATGGCTTACCATCGGGGCCGATATAACCATACCCCTTAGGAGTTTTTACCCAAGCAATATTGTTGTTAAAATCACCGACTCTTGAATATTTTAATGGGATGATTTCATCTCCCGTTAAATCAATATATCCCCAACCTCGACCATTGTATACCGCCGCTTTTCCTTCGTTGAAGTCATGGACACGTGTATAAACAGGAGGTACGACTTCCTGACCTAAAATATCAATAAATCCCCATTTGCCTTGATACTTTACAGCCATTAAACCTTCTTTCTCCGGTTTGATATCTTGGTATTTAATGGATACACGGAGCATACCGGAAGAGTCGATAATCCCATAATTATCACAATCCAATTCGACATGAATAACCTCGCCAAGTCCATCATCAACGAACTCAGCTTTGTCATATCGACATTGAATGATTTCTTCCGCAGCTAAATTCACCGCACCCCATTTGTTATTTTTTCTGACCAATCCCGCACCCGATTTGAATTTAGTGGCAATTTCATAATCCGGAGGTACGACCATTCTACATGACTCGTCGATGTATCCCCAATCACAATCTTTACAAATCAAATTCGGCGAAGCGAATATGCACTCGTAATTTTGGATATTCATACCATAAAATCCATCAGAAAAATCCTTTAGTGTAGCAAAAGGATAAGTCTTAGAACCACCGGATTCCATAACCGTTCCTTGGAGAGCCATAGGGGCAACACCTTCATTAAAGGGGCCGATGTAAGTATACCCGAAACATTGGATTTTGCCTTGTCGGTCGATTAAACCGAATCGCCGTTCATCCGAAATAAAGCGGGCCGAATCGCTGCCTTTCCAAAAGTCGGAAAAATTCACCGCTCGAATATTCATATGAGTAACAGCCTGGCCCAATTCATTATTAATCAGGCAAAATAATTTTTCCATCTGCACACGACAACCTCCTACACTTAAATTTCCGGGATGATATACACCGGCAATCGATAATCCGAGACTTCGTTTTATTTCAATAAAATCAAAAGAGGCGGG
>JAHDCE010000306.1 GCA_020630045.1 Saprospiraceae bacterium
CCGAGTTCCCCAGTTCTCCTTTGGTTTGTCCTTTAAATTGTGGTTCAGGTACCTTCACGGCGACTACAGAAGTCAAGCCTTCACGAAAGTCTTCACTAGAAATTTTGAATTTCAATTTATTGAAATATCCATTGTCGTCACCATACTTTTTAAACTCACGACTTACTGCACGGCGGAAACCGTTAACGTGTGTTCCTCCTTCGCGAGTGTTGATGTTATTGACATAAGAGTGGATGTTTTCGGAGTAAGAAGTATTGTATTGCAATGCCACTTCCACTTCCACATTGTCCTTGGCACCGGTTACGTGAATCGGTTGCGAAATGATGGACTGTCGCCCTTCATCCAAGAAGTTGACGAATTCCTTCAAACCTCCTTCCGAATAATATTCCTCTTTCTTGGGTTGACCTTCTATGATTTGTCGCTCATCCACCAAAGAAAGGCGAAGTCCGCTATTCAAGAAAGCCAATTCACGCATTCTGTGGGAAAGCGTAGCGTAGTTGTATTCAAGTTCCGAGAAAATGGTGTCATCCGGTCTGAAAGTTACATTCGTACCGGTTACATTGGTTTCGCCGATAATATCCACACCCGATGTCGGAATTCCTTTCGCATATTCCTGTTGGAATATTTTTCCGTCACGATGTACTTCTGCTTTTAAATAATTGGATAAGGCATTGACACAAGATACACCCACACCGTGAAGACCACCTGAAACCTTATAGGTGTTTTTGTCAAATTTACCACCGGCGTGAAGTACCGTCATAACAACTTCCAAAGCCGATTTTTGCAATTTCTCGTGCATGCCTGTCGGAATGCCCCGACCATCATCTTTTACGGTGATGGAGTTGTCTTTATGTATGATGACATCGATTTGGGAAGCGTGTCCGGCAAGGTGTTCATCAATGGAGTTATCCACGACTTCGTAGACCAGATGATGGAGTCCTTTTGTATCTGTACTACCGATATACATCCCCGGCCTGAGGCGGACTGCTTCCAATCCTTCTAGGGCGGTGATATTACTCGCGTCGTAGTCATTTTGTTGCCCATCGGGCTGATTCAAATTCTCGTTTTCTTTCATGGTGCAAAAGTACGGTTTTTATCGCGTTTTTCCTAGGAAACCCGGGTGCTAAAAAGCCCCTCGTCCTTCAAGGTAAGGACGAGGGGCTTAAATGGTGGAAACCAGTTGGTAATCCGTATTTTGTAAGTTTTATTTTTTAACTACTTTTTGCATTCCGGTACGTCCTTCCGCATCGGTGAAACGGACGAAATATGTACCGTTTGAATATACTGACAAATCCATGTCGAAAGAAGTGCCGGAAACAGCGGATTCAATTACTTTTCGTCCTTGCATATCGAACAACGAAACAATACCTCCGGCGGATAGTTGTCGGAGGTTCAAAACGTCTTCTGTCGGATTGGGAGAAACGGAAATCGACAACTCATTTTCCGGAAGGAAAACTGAAGATGTGGTGGTACGCTGGTGTCGCTCGAAGAAGTCCCAGATTTCGAATACGGTTGTCCAGTCATTAGATGGAGCAGCCATCCAAACCCCGGTATGGGATGCGCCGTTTACCGTGTAGAATAGGACTTCTTTGGTCTCGTCGCAATTTATATAAAGGTCGACATCGGTGGTCAATCCGTCGCTGGCCGAATCCGGTAAAGAGCTTTCGACCGGTGCCTCGTCGCAGTTGTTATTGGCGACCCAAAAATCAATGGTTGCCTGAGCGGAGGTAAGGCCGAAAGTGGCGGAGCCGTCGATGTCAACCGTAGTGTCGTCAGTACCGTGGATGTGCATGACCGGCAACGGACGTCCCGGGGCGCAATCCGTGATGATGGTATTGGCCATCGGCCCGGCCACCGTAGCGATGGCGGCAAGCTTGTCGCTGATTTCGCAACCTAGTCGATGGGACATGATACTGCCCATAGAGAAACCGTAAATGTATACTCGGTCTGGGTTGATGTTGTAATTGGTGGAAATATGGTCTATCAACATCGTGATGAATTTCACGTCATCGGGGAAGCCGGGGAGTGGCGTTCCATTGTTCCATCCTGCTCCTAGGGCGGGAATGGCGGAAAGCTCTCCTTGTGGATATGCCACAATGAAATTATTGGCATTCGCCAAAACGTTGAATTGTGTGCCGTTCATAAAACCCATAGCCGTGTCGCCTAATCCGTGAAGACCTAGGACGAGCGGTACAGACGAGCTACCGTCATAAGATGCCGGAATATGGAATTCGTAAGTTCTGTCCAGACCATCGATGCTGATGGTCTCCGTTGTGGTTTGTGCCGTTAGGGATAAACCGAGGAATAAAAAGAAAATCAAGGAGATGTTTGACTTCATCACGATTATGTTTGATTCAGAAATGTTTGTGGAAACGATGCCAAAGTTAAGGAAACAAATTGAATGGGAGTTGGGCGGATGCCCAACTTTATTCCCTATTTTTGAGTTGAGAATAAAAAAGGGATGTAAAAATGGAAAAACCATTGGTCAATCGGGTAGCGAATAGTGGGTTAATCACCATCAATTTAGAGGATTTTTTCCCGGAAGGGGAAATCGTACGTTTCGATTTGAAAGATTACTTGTTCATGGAACTCATGCTCAAGGAAAAAGACTTCCGTCAATCCTTGAAGGAACATGATTGGACGGTTTATGAAGGCAAGCACTTGTTGGTGTATTGTTCTACAGATGCCATTATTCCGATGTGGGCGTTTATGCTTGTGTCTGCTTTGGCGACTCCCCATGCCGCATCCGTTACTCAGGGAGATGAATCCGTATTTCTGGCGAATGCTTATCAAGCGGTACTTTCCGGACACGATTTCGCTCAATACGAAGGAAAACGAATCGTAGTCAAAGGTTGTGGAGATAAGCCGGTGCCGGCTTTCGCTTACGCGGAATTGACCCGTAGACTACAACCCGTAGCACAGAGTATTATGTATGGGGAGCCTTGCTCCACTGTCCCGGTTTTCAAGCGGCCACGTAAAGTGAAATAGAAGTCAGGTTTAATTTCGAGTATTACTTGTTATTTCAAGTATTTCCTTCCGGAAAACCTTACCTTTGTATGAAGTCATGTTCTGATGTAGAATGTTTGGCGTAGAAGAGAAACACAAACCTACCTGTTTTTTTATTTCAATATGAAATCACATTTTCGTGATTCCTTAAATCAATATGAAAGTTATGCGTAAAGCCCTTTTGTCCTTGTCGGTATTAGCCGTAATATTTGTTTGTTATTTTATGTTTTCATCTTATACCGGCAGTACTGAGTCCGAAGGGAATTCGCCGAATACCGAGTCCGAAAAGAAAAATAAAGACGCTCATTTGCCACAAGTGGTGGAGGCGGTAAAATTGCCGGGTTATATTGATTTTGCAGGAGAGGCTTTTCCATTGGAGCAAGTCGATGTCAAGGAGCGATTGGACAGGGAATTGTTGGTGAATTCATATTGGCATTCCAATACCATTTTGAATATAAAAAGGTCTTCTCGATATTTTCCGACCATCGAGCGGATTCTTGCAGAAGAAGGTGTGCCGGATGATTTTAAATATTTGGCAGTGGCGGAGAGCGGTCTGATGAATGTCAAGTCTCCCGCAGGTGCGAAAGGCATCTGGCAGTTCATGAAAGCGACCGGACGAGAAAAAGGCTTGGTCATCGATTCGGAAATCGACGAGCGGATGAATCTTGAAAAATCGACCCGTGCCGCTTGTAAATACCTCAAGCAACTTAAAGGACAATTCGGTTCTTGGTTGTTTGCTGCTGCGGCTTACAATATGGGTGGTCCTAAACTCAAAAAGACCATCGCTTCCCAAAAGGCGAAGTCTTATTGGGATTTGAATATGAATCAAGAAACCATGCGCTATGTATTGCGATTAGCGGCGATCAAAGAAATCGTAGGCAACCATCACAACTATGGTTTCTATATTCAGGAACATGAAAAATACCAGCCTTATTCCTACAAGGAGGTAGAGGTGTCAGGAGCAGTAGCGAGTTGGGCGGATTTTGCTGCCAAGCAGGGTATGAGTTACCGTATGTTGAAGGTTTATAATCCTTGGATCATTGATTCAAAGTTGACCAATAAAAGCAGACGGACATACAAAGTGAAGGTGGTGGCAGATTAAAATATTCAATGATTTCAAATTTATTTTTCTAGCAATAAGCGATTGGATAACTCTATACGTTGTAAGTGATAGAACTCCACAAGGAGGACTATAAAAAACTGTTTGGATTTAAAGATATTTATAGGTTAGGGCTTTGTCTAATGAAAAAACAACCTATAACTTGATAAAAATTCTAAATTCAAACAGCTTCTAACAACTTTCCAAATTTTAAGTCCGCACATCCGAATCGGGTAGCGGTGCTTGACATCATTTATTTTGTGGTACCGGTAATTTATTCCTTCAAGCTCGAAGGGAGTCGGTACGATTGATAAATATTTGGAAGGTACTGTTCTATTTGAATGACGAAGCGGACTATTGATTCACGTAAAAACTCAATGATCATGTTTCGTTCGCTTGTTATTTTAGTATCAGTTTTATTGTTTGGTTTCCATGCTTCTGCCCAGGATGTTTATTTGTACTCCCAAGCTGATGTGGATGATTTTGATACCGGTTTGACCCACATTCCCGGAAATTTGGTTATTCATTCCAATTTTAGTGACCCTATAGTAGATATATCGAATTTGAGTAATCTCGAATCCATTGGAGATTCGCTTAAAGTCTTATGGACACCACTAAAAGACTTGTCTGGGTTAGCCAATATTGAATCAATAGGAGGGAGTTTGATTTTGACATGGAATGACAGCCTTCAAGACCTGACCGGACTCTCCAAAATTGTCTCCATAGGGAAATCATTAAAGCTTGACGGGAATATGGGAATGAAAACATTAGATGGCTTGGACAGCCTGGAAATGGTAGGGGGGGATTTGTTCATAGGGGCAAATCTTGCCTTGGAAAATATTGATGCTTTGGCAACACTTACGACAGTAGGACAGCATGTTACAGTCAGTCAAAATTCGTCACTTATTAATGTAGATGGTTTATCGGGGCTATCGAAGTTAAATGGTTGGTTGAGGTTGGAGAATAATACCATATTAGAAAATTTAGCTGGACTGTCTAATGTCAATACGGTTCAATATCAGGTTCAAATACAAAATTTGGATCAGTTGCTTGATTTTAATGATTTGTATGGGATTGATACGATATATGGGTCTTTTTCCATTACTTCAAACGATATGTTGGTGGACATAGGAGCGTTGTTAGAGTGGGATGCCATATTGGGAGATTTAAGGATTAGTTTAAATGAATCGCTTATCGAATGTTGTCCGGTGCTTGATGCTTTGGAAAATGGGATAGTAAATGGGGGCACATATATATATAACAATGCCCCCGGGTGCTTGTCAGAAGCAGAAGTATTGTCTTATTGTTCCTCGATGAAATTCGGAGGCATTACTTTTTATGATATTAATGAAAACGGTGTTTATGACAGTGATGATAGTCCGTTTTTAGGACAAGTGACTTTGGTGCCTAGTGGGTTAGTTGTAATGGGACAATCTGACGGGACATATTTGGGAGGAGTAGATGAAATAGGAACCTATGAGGTAGGGTTTGTTGCTCAAGAAAATTGGACGCTCAGTTCCGACTCGTCGTCCTACCATATATCGATAGAAGGGGATACCATTATCACCGGATTGGATTTCGGTTTTATTCCGAGTGAAGACATTTCATCATTGGAAGGAAATATCGTTTCCGATGTTACTATCTGCGACACTTGGGTCGAATTCACCTTTTCCTGGCAAAATACAGG
>JAHDCE010000307.1 GCA_020630045.1 Saprospiraceae bacterium
TCCGGCGGGTAAGAAGAGCACCAAGCTGTCGCTTGACGTCGTTGCATTCGCTCCACTCTTTTCAAAGGAAACGGTTACGGTCTGAATATTGCTACAAGCGTCGAAATCTTCTACATTGATGCTGTTGGCACGGGTTCTATAAGGTTGAGTAGCTCCTGTGATATCTACATTGAAACCGGACTTGAGCTCCGCTGACCCGATGAATGGGGTACCGCAAGCTCCACTTTTTCCAAAGGTTCGGATAGTGAGCGGAGAACCACTGACCACATTACAATTGGGCTGCATTTTGAACCGGATGAATGCCAAGTTTTTTGGCGCTTGTTTCAGGCCGGGTAAAAATCCTCCGTTGTCCCAATCGAATAGGCCGGAACCCTGTGCTAATTTTTGCAAATCGAATGTATAATCCAATCCTGAACCGTTCGTCCCCAAAAGAGAACCGTCTTCCGTCAAATCGAATGGAATCCTTTCATCGTCATTACTTCCTCCGTCGTCAATATTGTCGGCGCCATCGGCATCTAAATTTCCATCGCCATTGCGGTCATACCAAACATATCCGCTACCGCTGATAAAGTCCAATCCGTTATTAATATTCGGGAATGTGAGGACGATATCTTTTGCAGATTGTACTTGACCACTTGTCACTTGAAGTTCGACCGGAAATGGTGAACACATATCAACTGTAGTTCGTCCGTACAAGGCACCCGTTTCCGGGTCAGGTGTATTTTCCAAATCCCTGATTAAGCTACTGACTTGAGAAGGGACGGATTCTGCACGAAGATCCATTTCGATAAAACACTTTTCTTTTACATTATCCCAATCGGTCGGATATCCATCACAACTATATCCAATATGGACGGTGACGGTATCTGTGGTACAACCAAAAATGTCACCTTTTACAAGATAATTGGTAGTTGAGTTCGGAGCGACATTGCCTAATTGATAAAATCCGTTCGCATCTTTGGAAAGAAGAGATAATGTACCACTTGTATTTTGATAAACTTCTATGGTTGAAGGGTCGACAAAGGTTCCTCTTCCTTCAATATACATCCATGTAAAATCGGATTCGCCTAACCAATGGGTGTTTCGAAGTTGTATATCCCAAGCCACGGTGTCGACTTCTACTTGTTGAGTAGATGCCGGTGAGGTCATGGTGAATAATGGTCGATAAGTCCTGAATTGACGATCGATATTGATTTCCTTTTGGTCACCGATAAGTGTATAGTGTAATTCGGTGGCATCTTCATCAGGATCCGGGTCGATGTATACACTATGGTCTACTTCACAAGTTGGCCTGATGATTACATCCGCAATAATGATATGGGCTTCATCTGCTTGGAAAATAGGACCTCCGTTTTCAGCATATATTCCAGCGTTCGCAGCATCTGTGAGGTCGAAGATATAATCAGTGTATCCGCTTCCGGGAATAATGGAAGTAGGGACTACATTTGCAAAATCTTCTGCATTCGGACCCATTCTGTCTAGGCGGAACTCTGCTTTTACAAAGGTGTAATCATCCGGAATCCTGACAGAGAATGTATCTGCTTGTGCGATTGGTCTGTACTCATAAGGGAAGAATTGTGAGTTGGTCGTACCTTCCATTGTGATTTTGGTATCACCTGATATATCACGTTCTTCGCAACCGTCCATAGTAAGCGTACCGCAATCATAACATCCGCGATTGATTCCTACATTGGTGTATCCTCCTCCGTAAGGAGTACATTGGAATTTATCAATTGGCTCGGTTACCCAGCCTTTATTGGCGAGGAAGAAGTTATTTTTTGTTGAATAAACTTTTGTATTGGTGAATGATTTCGCTTCGTATCGAGCTTTGACTTCAATGGTGTCGCCTTCTTCGAATATTTTAGTTCCATTTGAACCAAATCCAAATTCTTTCGGCCAGATTTTAAACCTGTAGCCTGCACCATAGATGGTGTTGTTAGAATTTATTCCGACCATAGAAATGTTGTATTCCTTGTTCTCGGACACGTCCACCCATCTGATTTCCGCTCCTAGGTTGATTTGTTGATTTCTATTTGTGGTATTGCCCCAGTCATCTATGAATTCAACACGACTGAATGGACCATTTGTACCTTCCTTAACGACCCCTATCGCGTGGGAAAGAATCGTATCTCCCTTAATCGCTCTTAAATTTCGGATTTGGGATGGGTCGAATGCCGGGGCGGGAGTTTCATCACCGTCAACACCCGATGGGATGCCATCACAATCATTGTCATAGTCAGGACAAGCATTATTATCAGCATCTGGAATACCGATGTTTTCACGGTACATATCATAGTAGACATGTCGCATGCCTCCTTGTGTACAAGGTCCGGGGCAAGAAACTACCGCACCGAAATTTTGGCAGAACATCGGCATTTTTTTGATGTCTTCGGTACATCCTGTTTCGGGAATGATATTGATTTCTACTTGGATTCCTCCTCCTGAACACGCTTCGCTACAATCGACACTCATGGGAAACTGGATAAGTCCATTGGTCAAATCGATGAGTTCAAGGTCCCAATGCATGGTGAAGCCATCGTCATGAACATCGGAATAGACTACACCGGAAGGTATCGTTGGGCCAGTCCAAGCGATACCGGATGCTGCTCCCATATCCAAGCATGGAGGTAAATCTACAATGATTTCAATGTAACCACGAGCAAGTGAATAAAGTAATTCATCGTCTTCAGGAAAAGCACTAGGAAGATCGATGTAACCAAATTGAGCAGGGTCGTCATGGTTGAATTTTTTAGGTACATCCACAATGCTTGTCCAGTGGATGTTGGTAGCATCTCTAGCGACATTCCCTTCTGTGAAGGAATTTCCACAAGTATCATCATAGGCGATATCAGTAACTCTGAAGTTGTGAGCTTTGTATTGAGGGGCACAAACAGTGGGTTCACAAGCATAAGATCTGATGCTAATGGTGACGACTTCTCCAGGTTGGATAGTCGCCAGAAGAGTAAAGGTTGCTTCACTTACTATATTTAGGCTTCCTGGTATTGTGGAATAACAACCATTGTTGTCTTTTAAGTCCGTGATGTCTGTAGGAGTCGCATTTTGGGGAACTCCTCCGTCAATGTCATAAGACAGGTTTCCTGCGTCGAACCCATCGAAATTGTTATCTTTTCCTTCTATTCGGAAGGAAAGGTTTTCCGCTGCCACATCACCCGTGTTTGTGAATGTCAATGTGTATTCGACATAACCATTGCCATACCCGATACAATCCTCATCTGTAGTTCGAGCAAAACTGGTACTGAAGTTCGGTATCTTTTTTAATACGGGGATGCTTTTTGCTGTTCTGAAAATATCGCAATAGTTAGATGCGGAGGTACTGCCTCGTTCACCCCAAAATACAGCATGATTCGCTACCGCTGTGCCGTCTGATGCAGGACAGCCGGTCAGTACCATATCATACGAAATTTGATAAAGTTCATTTAGTTCTAACTTGTTGTCGTTGTTTCCCCAGCCTGCTGCTACAATATCGTCTTGGGTGATTTTAATTATGGTTGTATTTCCAATTGTATTGATTGCGCCGGTTATCGGGAATGTTCCATTGTTTCCAATTACTTCAAAGTTGGAGTATGCAAGTTGTCCGGCAGCATTGTCAATAGATATATGAAAATTGGTCACATAACTGTCCAGCCCTTGTCCACCTTTGATGGTTCTTTTTACAGTTTGTCCTAGAGAGATACTTCCGGGCGATTCTGTAACTGAAGTGATGCTAAGGGTAGGATATCCTACTTGGTAATTTGCGGGTGGAGTAAAAACGGTTCCACTTGGCCCGATGGAAGCTTTATCGGTGAATGGGGTAGGAGTGCCTCCTATAAGATGGTCATATGATTCGCATGTCGCTCTTCTAGGAACTCTTATCTCGATAAGTCCTGATGCTACGTCAGGGTTAATGGTTAAAATGGGGTCATTTAATGTTCCTCCTATTGAAGAGATGGTTCCGCCTGTAATGGTAATTTGATTTACACCTGTATTTACATATTCGATACCATCGTCATCCAAGTCAATGTAGAGGTCAAATGAATCATCGTCATCGTGGGTGATTTCTATATAAAGGTCGCTGATGTGATGACCAACTGCTAGAATGTTTTCTTGGGTCATCAAATCAATTGTTTGAGCTGATGACGACCATGAGGAAATACCGAATACAAAGAGAAGCAGGATTCTTGGTATTCCCGGATTTAAGTTTGTGTGTAGGTAGCGTGACATAATCCCTAATTTTAGATTTAGGCAATAGTTGATTACCCTTATGTATTTCCCAATACATAAGGTTGATTGTCGTTATGGTTCGTTATTGATTTGGTGGGAATTCCTTCTGTCAGGAATATTTGTTAGTTATTGTTACCTATGCCAAAATGATGCGAGAAAAAAAACAATCGGTGCATTTTTTTGCTAGTTTGTGACATGGTTGAATTGACGGGTTGGAGTGTTTTTTGTATTCTGCCTTTTGTATGCCTTGTTTTTTTTGTCGTTATGTGACGGAAAATGGGTGCTGTAGATATGTTGTTTTGTTCTATGTTTAAGGAATTCTTGACTTTTTTAATTTGAAGCAATGGTCTTGGCGAATTTTATCCTGTCATGAAAACATAAAAAAAGCCGGCAGGACGCGCTCTACTGCGTCCCCCGGCAAACCAAAAACCATTACAAAGTCTAAACCTTTAACAAGGCGTTTTTCATCTGACTGTTCTATCTTATTTCCTTACAATTGAGACTGGCATATTGGGGTCAAAGGAGCCTTGTAATGTTGGAGTTTGTGCATTGACGGTATATTCCGTCACCTTTCGGTGAACGAATTTGTACAGTTCATTTACAGTCACGATTTTATCACGGTCCTTATCCGCTTCTCCATTGAGTCCTTTCATTAAGAAATGACTGAAAACTCCTTGTCTGAGTCCGTGGTCTTCCAAAGAAGTCTCCTCACTTTTTGAAGAAAGAAGAAGTGCCAGTCCCCCATTCGTGTTTTCAAATGCGTTGTAGTATTTATTGATGATGTCTTGAGTTGAAATGGCACTTTTCATAGCGACCATGCTTCCTGAATGACAAGCGTCTGCAAAAACAACCTTATGCTTGGCCTTACTTTGTTTTAATATCGACACCACTTCATCGTGTCTCACCTGATTGTTGTATCCGTCAAAGTCTACTGGCACAAACGATCCTTCTAGTCCATGTCCTGAGAAGAATAGCATCACTACATCATTTTCATCCGCTTTGAGGAAAGTTTGCCTCAATGTGGAGAGAATATTGATACGAGTGGCCTCTTCATCTACCAATATTTTGATTTGATCATCTGATAAAGCTCCTCCTTCAGGGCTCTTCAAAAATGCGTACATCCTAAATGCGTCATCATCTGTGAAGCGCAGTGGTTGCATATGGGAATATCGACCGATTCCGACGATTACGGCCCATACTTTTACATCGGGATGTGTTTCGACTTTGACATGTTCCTGGGGCAGAGGTGCGTCGACTGTGGAGACATCACCGATAGGTTGGCCATGATCCCATTGTGCTGCCAAAACCCTCCCGCTAGGAAAATACATGATACCGTCTCCATGTGGAGCGTGATTTTTCCACCCTCCGGTGTATTTTCCACCATTTGAATAATATATGGTGCCTTGGCCCGAAGGTTTGCCATTCCTGTGTTCTCCATAATACTTGGAATCATCTCCATATAAATAAAACCCTTCTCGATTATGACATCTGGTTCGATTACAATCGACATACCCGTCGGATGTCATAGGGAGTCCCGATTCCTGTCGAGGAGGTTTGGATGGGGATGT
>JAHDCE010000308.1 GCA_020630045.1 Saprospiraceae bacterium
GGATTTTCCAATTCAAAATTACGGGAATATCTGTTTACTAAATGGCAAGGCACTTTTCACTTTCATTTGAAAATTATGTCTTGTAAACTTGGAAAGGTTAACTACCATTCCCCTACTTTTGTATTATGAATATTGAAAAAGCCAAAGCTGCCCTTAAAGAATATTTCGGTTATGAAGCTTTCCGCCCGATGCAGGAAGAAATCATTCAATCGGTTTATGACCAAAAAGACACGGTTGTATTGATGCCCACCGGTGGCGGAAAATCCATTTGCTATCAAATTCCGGCTATCACCATGCCCGGTGTATGTATTGTGGTTTCTCCCCTAATCGCCCTGATGAAAGACCAAGTGGAGGGGTTGAAAAGCAACGGGATCAGGGCAGCTTATCTCAATAGTACTTTGTCCTCGTTAGAACAACAAGAAATCGAAAATGAAATATTGAGCGGCAGGATGGACTTGGTTTATATTTCTCCTGAAAAAGCGGTTTCGAAATCCACGCTTTCGTTCCTAGGAAGCGCCAAAGTAAATTTTGTGGCCATTGATGAGGCACATTGTATTTCACAATGGGGACACGATTTCCGACAAGAATATACCCAGCTTCATTATCTGAGGGCACAGTTTCCCAAGGCTCCATTTATCGCCCTGACGGCGACGGCCGACAAGTTGACAAGAAAGGACATTTCCACCCAACTACAACTCAGGAACCCCAATGTTTTCCTTTCATCTTTCGATCGCCCTAACTTGAGCCTGAAGGTGATGCCGGGACGTAATCGAATAGAAAAAATATTGGATTTCATCCAAGTGCGTCCCAACCAATCGGGAATCATATATTGCCTGAGCCGAAAATCCACGGAATCTCTTTCCGCCAAATTGAATCGACAAGGAATCAAAGCGGCCTACTATCATGCCGGACTAAGCGGACGACAACGTTCGGAAGTCCAAGAAGAATTCATCAACGATAATGTCCCTATTATTTGTGCTACTGTCGCCTTCGGTATGGGAATTGACAAATCGAATGTCAGATGGGTCATCCATTATAATTTACCCAAAAACATCGAGGGATATTATCAGGAAATCGGTCGTGCGGGCAGGGATGGAGCCAAATCGGACACCTTGCTTTTTTATAGCTATGCGGATGTCATGACGATGCGCAATATCCTATCAGACGGGGAGTCCGGAAACAAGGATGTACAAATCGCCAAATTGGAACGGATGCAACAATATGCAGAAGCCTTGATTTGCCGACGAAGCATCCTCCTAAATTACTTTTCAGAACAATCCGACGGCAATTGTGGCAATTGCGACATTTGCAAAAATCCCCCACAACATTTTGACGGAACGGTCGTCGCTCAAAAAGCGTTATCCGCCGTTTACCGTATGCGGGAGAAAGTTGGAGTGAATCTTTTAATCGATGTACTCCGGGGATCTAGGAAACAGGAAGTCATCCAAAGAAATTATCATAAGATAAAAACCTATGGTTTGGGGGCTGACTATTCGGCCAATGATTGGCAACAATTCGTCATGCAATTATTGAACAAAGGGTTGCTTGAAATCGCTTATGATGAAAACAATGTATTGAGATTAACCGACGCCTCACAAGAAGTACTGTTCAAAGGAAAAAAGGTGGAATTGGTTCGGATGACATCCATCATCGAAAGACGCCATAGTAAAGAAGAGAAGAAACCGAAGAAAAGTAAAAAAGACATCATCCGCGATGAGTTGTTTGAACGATTGCGATTATTGCGAAAGCAAATCGCATTGGACAAGGGCGTTCCTCCCTATGTCGTATTCAGTGATGTCACCCTAGGGGAAATGTCTGAACAACGACCGCTTTCTCCAGCGGATTTCCTAGAAATTTCAGGGGTGGGTCGTAAAAAAATGCAGGATTACGGTAAGCAGTTCATCAAAGCCATCCAAGAATATGTACTGGAACAACAGGGACATGGTCAACGGATAAAAGGATCGACCTACCTCGTGACTTTCGAGATGTTAAAACAAGGACACGACCCGGAAGAAATCGCTCAAAAACGTAACATCCATGTGACTACCGTTTTTTCACATTTGGTTTACCTGTTCGAAAAAGGGGAAGATATCGATCTCTCCATTTACATTTCCGAAAGGGAACTGGATCAAATCCGCGAGGTGTGGGAAGAAACACCGGACATCAGCTACAAGGACCTTTATGAGCAATTCGATGAAGGTATGCCTTATCATACAATCAAAATCGGATTGAGTCTACTAAAAAAGGAAAATATAGTATAAGTAGCTCAATTACCCAAATCTTAAAAACCTCTAAAATTCTGCGATTTATGAAAAAATCGCCCTATCATTGTGGGTGAAATGCCGAAAAAACGGCAAACTAATTCACATTCATTATCAAAAACCTATTAAATCTACATCCATGAGTAAATTCAATGAGGCCTTGGAAACTTACAACAAGGAATTCGCCGACAAATTGGACATGAAAGTTGACGCTGATTTGTTGAAAGCTGTCACTAAGGCATGTGGTCCTTCTATCTACAATAGAGATGCATCTAAAGTATCTTGTTCTGACAAAGATGAAATGGATCGTGTACGCAAAAACTTCCTGATTAAAAAATTAGGATTGGAAGACAACGACAAGCTTGACGAAGCATTGAAAGATGTTTGTAATCAAATGGGTAGCTCAAACCGCAACAAATACCGTGCGATGTTCTACTACCTTTTGGTAAAAAAATTCGGAAAAGAATCTATGTTCTCCTAAGGACTATTCTTTCTTTAGATAATGAAAGGGTTGGCGGCTTCCGCCAACCCTTTTGTTATTGAAATAGACATTATTACGAATTGTTTTTTATGAGAGCTAGAATTAGAGATTTTATTCTCAATTGATGAATGCACGGAATCTGGTAGCCGTAGCTACCATGATGAGTACATGAAGAAGAGTGAGGATGAAATATCAATTATAGCCATACAATCTAATTCGTAATAATGTCTAATACCCCGGGTTGCATTTTCATGACGGACAATTGCCCGCCAAGTATTATCTTTGCAGTCCGATTTACCAAATTCAATACTAAATAGCAATGATGGAAATGACCGCCGCTACAGAAAACCTCGAAATCATCAGACAAAGTGCCCGCGATTTTGCGGAAACGCACATCCGTCCATATGTCATGGAATGGGATGAATCGCAACACTTCCCGGTGGACTTGTTCCATAAAATGGGTGAATATGGTTTCATGGGTGTACTAGTACCCGAAGAATATGGCGGTTCCGGACTAGGTTATCAAGAATACATCACCGTCATTGAAGAAATCACTAAAGTTTGTAGTTCGATCGGATTGAGTACGGCCGCACACAATTCACTTTGTACGAACCACATCCTGATGTTCGGTAACGATGAGCAAAAGCAAAAATACCTGCCCAAACTCGCTACCGGCGAATGGATCGGTGCTTGGGGCTTAACTGAACCTAATACCGGCTCTGATGCCATGCGTATGAAATGCGTCGCTACTCAAGATGGCGACCACTGGGTACTGAATGGAAATAAATGTTGGATCACTCACGGTATTTCCGGCAATGTAGCTGTCGTTCTCGCTCGTACGGGTGAACTATTGGACAGCCGCGGAATTACCGCATTTGTAGTGGAGCGTGGCACTCCCGGATTCAAAGCGGGCAAAAAGGAAAATAAATTAGGTATGCGTGCCTCGGAAACCGCTGAAATGATTTTCGAAAATTGCCGCATCCACAAGAGTCAAGTCCTAGGAAATGTAGGTGACGGATTTGTACAAGCTATGAAAATTTTGGATGGCGGACGAATCTCTATCGCGGCATTGTCTTTGGGCATCGCTAAAGGGTCTTACGAAGCTTCCGTCAAATATGCCAAAGAGCGTGAGCAGTTCGGTAAGCCAATCGCTAGGTTCCAAGCCATCGCTTTCAAATTAGCGGATATGGCGACTCAAATCGAAGCGGCGGAGTTGTTGACTCGTAAAGCGGGTTATTTGAAAGACCGCCACCTTCCGGTGAATTTCGAGGGCGCTTGCGCTAAATATTATTCTTCCGAATTGTGTGTACGTGTTTCCACTGATGCGATTCAAATCCATGGTGGATATGGTTATACTAAGGACTTCCCTGTAGAAAAATTCTTCCGTGATTCGAAGTTGTGCACGATTGGTGAAGGAACTTCCGAGATTCAGAAATTAGTTATTTCAAGACATATATTGAAGTCGTAAAACGCGATTTCTTATTCCAATAAAAAACGGCGGTTCCGAAATTCGGAATCGCCGTTTTTTTATTCAAATACAAAGTTATTCACGTATCCGGCTTCCGCCCAATAACGACCTTCACCTTGGCGTTGGTGGGTATCGGGATTGAATTCTGACAAAGGATATTTTTTTCCTCCTTGAAAAAAATATCCTACATAACCCAATTCCAATATAAAATTAAAGACTTCGTGTATAGAGCGGCCTTTGAGGTGCCTCCTTTCACACTCCATAAGAATGGTGGGCCGATGATCCCATAGTATCGTACCAGCTCCCTGCAATACGGAAAGCTCGTGTCCTTCTACATCGATTTTCAGGAAATTCGGAGTGTGTTTTTTTTCCTTGAAATATTCATCGAGTTTTACTACTTCCACTTCTACACTTTCGTGTAATATTTTAATATCATTCGGGGTTCGCAATGTAGCTCCGGGGGAGGTACCGGATTTTGTTTTGGGAACAAACAATTCCATTCTTCCGGAAGTATCCGAAACGCCCTTGTGTTCCAGTGTTACGTTTTTGTATTTTGAAGAAGTGCAAATTCCTTTTAAATATTGGAATAAGGGTGGCTGTGGTTCGAAGGCGTACACATGTCCTTGGAGGCCGACTTTTTTTTGCATCCAATACAAGTAGCCTCCTTTGTGACAACCGATGTCCACCGCTACGTCACCGGGCTTTATACGGTCCAACATGTAATTGATTTCGGCGACATCTAATTTGTAGCGATAGCGCCAAGCGCGGAATATGTATTTTAGTTTTTGCATGTGTTATTATTTCAATACGAAAAACACCCCACACTAAAATCTTCCTCTTCGAGTTCTTCTCGATATTCGTCGGAGATTTGATATCCGGTGGCGGCGAGCATAATGATATTTTCCGTTTCCAACCCTTCTAATATTTTTTTAGCGATGGGTAGCATTTGTTCATGATGGAATCTTTCGTAATCAATTTTAGGTTGTGGGTTCCCTTGTTGTTTCAACGAATATCTAAACCGTTCTTCCTCTTGTAAATATTGGAGTCCTTGGGATAGTTTTTTATAGAAATCTACTCGGCATTTGTATTGGGCATCGAAGATAATGAGTCCGTTCCGAAATCCTCTTTCGAGTTCGATAAAAGGGACGACCATATCCAGTATCCGATGCTTATAGTATAGGTCTTGATCAATCATTTTCTCCCATACGAAGTCATGCATTTTCGATTGTGCATCGTATTGGCGATAATCATAATCAATGAGTTCGAAATATACTTCTGCTCCGTATTTTTCCGTAAGGAAATCTTCGTTTTCATATACGAATTGTTCGAACTCTTTTACCGGAATTTTAAATGCGTGAACATCGTATAGCCATTGGGTAAATTTGTCTTTCATGTTTTAAAAATATGACTATATATTCGGAATTAATGGGTTTCTAATTTTGGCATTTGTGGCTTGGTTTTGGCTTGGGGATTCTTGTACTTTTGTCTTGCCACAAAAGTACCAAAAAGTCAAGGCTGTGAGCATTTCTTTACGCCCGGAAAATTT
>JAHDCE010000309.1 GCA_020630045.1 Saprospiraceae bacterium
GAAAAACGCAGGCATAGCCGTAGCTATGCTGAGCATTTTCAAAGAAGCGAAAGGTGAAAAGGACAAGTCAAAAAATTGCAAACCACTTAATTTTGAGTATAAATTGGCAGGGGACGACAAATTTAACAAATAGCAATTGATTGGCCTCGATTTATTTTCATTTTTTCCTAAAAGGGGGGAGTATAAAAATAAAACCGCCCTACTTGCCGGATGAAGTAGGGCGGTTTTGTGTAATCTTTGAAATAAGGAGAGTTTTATTTGAAGTAAGTATCTTCAAAGAAGGTGTAATAATCACCGACACTCTTCATTTTCAATATTTCTCGATAATTCGTTTGAGCCACTACAAACATTTCAGCATCAATCTTAGTGTCTCCTAGAAAATCTTTCTTTTTTGTCACTACATCATTATAGTAAGTCATCGCATCATCAGAGTTTCGGAAACGACGGACAATGAGTATCGGATTTTTCTTGTCTGTTCCTAATACTATTGTATTTGCCCTTAAGGATTTCGAACTATAATTGGCCTTGTTGTATGCGTTTACAGCATCCTTGATGGCTTTGGCGTCTTCCGGGTTTTTTAGTACGGCCATGAAATAGTGTGACTTGTTCGGATCTTCCTTCCAAGTACCTTTGGGAACATCGGCAACAGGTTCGTCGTCCTTAGGTTTTTCATCTTTTCCTTCCGGGTCTTTTTCATCGTCTTTGACTTCCAGTCCGGGTTTGTCTTTGGGGTCTAAGGAAATGTCCTTGCCTCCACCTATCTTTGGTGGTCTTGCACTTCCACCCGCCAACAAGCGTAGGATTTCTTTCGCCCTTTTTTGTTCGGCGGTTTCAGGATATTTGGCGACTACTTCCTTCAAGGCGGCGACATAGGCATCTTTTCCTTCCATGCTTCCCAAACACATCGCGGACAGTAGTGCGAATTTAGGTTTCATTTTGTTAGAAGCTCCGAATAGCTCATCCGCTTTTTTTGCTCGATTAAAGGCTCCTTTGTAATCGCCTTTTGTGAACATACCATAAGTGCCATCATAATAAGTCGTCAACTCCTTGTCCTTGGCCTGTTGTTGCTTTAGGAACTCAGGATCTTCCAAAACTCGCGCATAGGTCGTGTTCGGGAATTCATCGACGATTTTATTGTAATAATATTTAGAACGGGGCTTGTTGCCCAATTCGTCATGAGCCAGATAGAGGTTGTAATAAGTTTCCAAACGATGCGGACAATCCGGGAATCGCTCCAGCATTTCTTCCAAAACTAAGACCGACTTTTTCGGCTTGTCGATTTTGTTTCTATACAATGGCCCCAATGCGAACATGGCGTCCATGATTTTTTTATTGGCCGCAGCGATTTGATCGGGAGTTTGAGGGATGTCCTTAAAAACAGCTTTTAGTTCCTCATCTGTTATGGCATCAATATTTTCCCCTTCGTCCTCCTCTTCGGCGAATCCTCCGGCATCTCCTCGGTTTGACCGTCTCCAGTTGTCTTCGTTCGTCCTTGTGCCCCAACGCTTTTCAAAAGCTTTTTTTCCTCGTTTCAACGTACGGTCATTATAGGCGAAGAAGGAGCTTTTGGATGCTCCCAATGTATTGGTGGCACTGCCTGGAACTTTAGGAAGGGAGGCGGTAGCCGCTGCCGCTTCTTTGGCTTTCTGGTCTTTAATGATTTTGGCGGCCAGTTCACGTTGCTCGCGGTCGGACATCTTTCCGATAGCAAGTAGACTGTCTTGAAGTTCGATGATTTCAAGATTATTCGCAATCTCTTCCAAGTTTTCACTCCTGCGAGTCACTTGGTCAAATCGACTATCCGTATTGGTGATATTCATCAAGGTACTATCGTAGTAGTTTTTCGCCTTGATATAAGTTTCTTGCTCAAAATATAAATCACCTAATAACAGATAGGATTCTGCTTTTTGCGCTTTGTTGTTGACATTGAACTGTAGAGATTTTCTCAAGTTCGCAATAGCGGCGACACTGTCATTTTCTTTGAGGTTGATTCGTGCCATCGTAAAGTAAATCCTGTCTTTATACTCCTTGTTTTTTGCGTCTTTCGACATACGGGTCAGAGTGCGTAAAATGCTTTTGGAATCTTCTTTTCCCGATTGCCATGCGGTAAGTGCCTTACTCAATTTGGAATTGAATTCCATTTCATAAGTAGGGCCGTACTTCATTACATCATCATAAGCGGCATATGCTTTGTCTGATTCATTGTTCAATTCGTACAATTGAGCCAAGATGTAGGTGAATCTTCCTTTCATTTTGCGGCTGCTCGACTTATCAATAGATTCTTTTAATGGTTCGATTGCCTTTGTGTATTCTTTTTCTTTTAAATAACGATATGCTTTGAACTCGGCAAGATCGTCCAAAACACTTTTATGTGTTTTGGGACTTTTAATCATTTTAGAAAGTAGGATGTCCGCTTCGTCAAATAATCCACGCTCGACATAAGTCCTAGCTAACCAAGCCATGCTTTCTTGGTAAGCGGGGCGTTGGTACAAGAATTTTTTCGGATCCGGTTTTGAGGCCAACTTCTTCTTTTTGGCTGCGGACATCTTCTTTTTCTTCTTTTTCTTTTTTGCCCGCTTGGCCATCATTTCCGGATTGTATTCGGCCGCCAAATATTCAAAAGCTTCTTGTGCTCCTTCATAATCTTTTGAAAGGTATCGGCATTTTCCTAGGAGAAGATAACAGTCATCCGTCCAGTCACCAATGCGGTGGAGCTTGACGACTACGGATACCTTTTGAATAGCGGTTTCCATATCCGATTCGACAGACTTTTCTTGATCTGTCGCTACATAAGGATACATTTCCAAGACTTGATTATAATTGTCCTGATGGGATTCGGTTAATTGGAGAACCGATTTCTTATAGATTTCCTTGGCGTTGAAGTAGCCGTTGTAATGGGAGGTCAGGTTATGATAAACCGTGCCGGGTAACTTCAAGTCTTTCTTTTTCTTTTTGGATGCAGCACAAGAGGCGAAAAAGAATAAACCGAGAATTCCGATAAATGATATAAGTGTGTTTCGTTTCAAAGCGAAATCTTTTTTCGATACAATGATGCCGGTCAGATGCGTCCGCCCTTATTTTCCGGCGTCATTATGAATGGTTTGCGAAATATAATAAGATAGGAAGTAGACGATTTTTTAACCACTATTGGTGGAACTTCCTATTCTATCTGCAATATATACGTAAAACGAACGTATTTTTGTTTTGCAAATTATGACATATTGATTTATTAATGCCACAAAATTAATACCGTGAGGCGTAGATTAGTGGACTTGTCGCGATAAATTTGCGTCTTTTGTCCAAATCTCTTGGATTCTGAAGCGATATTGGGTAAATCCGAAAAAAATGGCTGGAGATAATAAAGAAGAAAAAAAACTTATAGAGCGATTACAGCAGACCTATCGGCTGGTCATGATGAACGACGAGACCTTCGAGGAGGTGGGGTCGTATCGTTTGACTCGATTAAATGTCATCCTAGCGGTCAGTTCATTGATTGTAGTGACTGCCTTGCTGGTAGTGTTGTTAATCATATTTACTCCCATGAAGCATTATATTCCCGGTTACGGGGATGTCAATCTAAGGGAGACAGTAGAAGATCAGGCGATGAAAATCGCTCAAATGGAAGCCCAGTGGAAGGCGGATAGTTTGTATGTCGCTAATGTCCGCCGGATGATTGTCGGTGATGTAGAAACAGAAGATGATATCCCTGAGATTGACACGATGCAGGATTTGTCCGGTTTGGAAATTCCTCCGATTGACGAGGAAAACGAATTGAGACAAGCAGTAGAGGATGATAAACCGCTTGTCGCGAATGTGGATGTTGGAAATAAAAAAAATAATCCGACCCGGTTTTCAGGAGGAAGTAGTGCTTCTTTGGAACAATTGTACCTGATTTCACCGGTAATGGGAGAGGTCAGTAGTGGTTTCATGCCCGAAAAGTCACATTATGGTGTAGATGTGATGGCACCTCGAAATACGCCAATTAAATCTATCATGGATGGTATCGTCATTCAATCCGATTGGACACTAGAGACAGGGCAAACCCTTGCTGTCCAGCATAAAAACAATGTGGTTTCTTTTTATAAACATAATTCTGTTTTGTTGAAGAAGGTCGGCGAATCCGTTAATGCAGGGGAGGCGATTGCTATTATCGGTAATACCGGAACGCTGTCTAGTGGCCCTCACCTTCACTTTGAATTGTGGTTTGATGGAGAGCCCGTAGACCCTGTTGACTACCTTTCCTTTAACTAAAAATAGGACTTCAACGGGCCTTCGGTTTTTGGAGATGGAAAAAAATATTTACTTTTGAACTCATTCATGTCAGGCACAAGTGTTTTAGGAACATGATTGATACCCAATACAATAAACCATTACTAGGTATTTATTGAAAAATTCCAAAAGGGGAATGGCGAATACAACAGCCTCCTTTTGTCTAAAATAGCACACGCATAATGTTCAGTAAGAAGAAAGATAATACTCCTACTAATACACATAAAAAAACTCCAACAACTTCCTCTAATGCTCTCAACAGCTTGGTTCAAGGAACCGTCGTTGAAGGCTCTATCAACTCAGAAAGTGACATCCGTATTGATGGTACCATCAAGGGTAATCTCACCTGTAAGGCAAAAGTGATTATCGGGCCTGCCGGTTTTGTAGATGGTGAGGTAAACTGTGTAAATGCCATGATTGAAGGTCGCTTCAATGGTACACTGCATGTTTCAGAATTGTTGAATGTCCGTGAAACCGCTGATGTTTCCGGTGAGATTTTTACCAATAAACTCATCGTTCAGTCCGGAGCTGTATTCAATGTATCTTGTAAAATGGGTAACCAGCAAACCAATGGCACAGCCGGAACCAACAAGTCAGCCGTCAAAGAATTCAACAGAGGAGAAGCAGCGGGAGCGCAGAAAAAAGTCGGTTAACGCTTACTCCGAATATCTAGGACTGGTTTTTCAAATGTTTTTTGTAATCCTTCTAGGAGCATTCCTAGGAAGGTATCTTGATAGTCAATTCAATGCCGAAGGCGAACAGCCTTGGTTTACGGTCGTATTGGTGTTTGTCGCCTTGGGAATCGCCATGTATTTGATGATTCGGAAGTCGGTGAAAAAGAAAAAATAGATTGCATTGTTTTAGACGGTTCCTAATTCTTCAATACAACACAATACCTTTTTTTACCCGTACTTAAATTGGATATTTCAAAAACATATTTCCCGTTCGGTAAATCATGTATTGGAATAGGGTTGAATATTTTTGACAGGGGATAATTCTTGATTACTTTTCCGCTTTGTTTGATTTTTAATAATTTTTCGTCACTCTCTAATTGAATAGTGATGCTTTCTCGTCCCTCTGTTTCTAATGCAATAGAAGAAGACTCGTCGGGCGGAGTGGATGAAAATGAATTTGTATTTAAATCACTGCCTTCTACTTCTATAGGAATATGTATTTGTCGTTCGCCGGGAGAATTGAGATGAAGAACCGTTATTTTGCTTTTACGAGTGACCAATGATGAAATATGGATATCTTTTTTCTCTCCCGGAGCTAACCTTAATCTTTTTTCGCTAAACCGAATAGAAAAATCTTTACATGTTAATCTAAGTAACAAAGTATCTGTTCCATTATTGGCGATGGGGAATATTGTTTCAGATCTGTCTCCTATCTTTCCGTATAAAGAAATATTATTTCTTTTTAATTTCAATTTTAAATTAGACCAATATAATAAGTGTGAATCAGT
>JAHDCE010000310.1:0-1881 GCA_020630045.1 Saprospiraceae bacterium
TGATTCTACAGTCACCATCGACTTGACTTTCAATCCTGTCAGTACCGGAACAGAAACGGCAGTTGAATGTACAGGTAGCGGTTATTCTGTCATTGTTGGAGCAAATACTTATGATGAAACGAATCCAAATGGAGTGGAAACATTAACCAACTACCTAGGATGCGATTCTACTGTCAATATCAATTTGACATTTAACCCTACCTCGACGGGAGTCGAAGGCTATATTGGAGAAGAAGGCGATGGTTATTCTGTCATCGTTGGGACTAATACTTATGATGAAACGAATCCAACAGGAACTGAGGTTCTCACAAATTACTTAGGATGTGATTCATTGGTAACAATCGATTTAATATTTAACCCACAAGGTGTTGGTACTGAAACTTACATTGGTTGTGTAGGAGATGGATACTCTGTAATTGTAAATGGCACTCTTTATGACGAGACAAATCCGATTGGATCAGAAACAATTGTAGGAGGAACCGTACTTGGAACAGATAGTATTGTCAATATTGAATTAACCTATCATCCGACAAGTGTCGGAAGCGAAGATTATGTCGGTTGTATCGGTGATGGATTCTCTATTACCATTAATGGCAATATTTATGATGAAGCTAATCCAACAGGTACAGAAGTATTGACAAATTACCTGAATTGTGATTCTACAGTAACAATCAATTTGACTTTCAATCCGGAATCAGCTGAGACGATTACATACACAGGTGAAGAGGGAGACGGATTTACTGTAACCGTAGGAACTGATACTTACGACGAAAGTAATCCTTCAGGTACGACCGTACTTACCAATTACTTAGGATGTGATTCTACTGTAGTGGTTGACTTAACCTTCTTGTCAGTTGGTATAGGTAATGAAACTTATGTCGGTTGTCAAGGAGACGGTTACTTTGTTGATGTCAATGGAACGATATATGATGAATCCAATCCAATAGGTACGGAAACCATAGTTGGCGGAAGTTATTTAGGAACGGATAGTATTGTAAATGTCGAATTAACCTTCCACCCTGCTACAGCCGGCAACGAATCGTATACAGGAGTTGAAGGTGATGGGTATAGTGTAATTGTTGATGGAACAACTTACGATGAAGCCAATCCGACGGGAACAGAAGTACTCACAAACTATTTAGGTTGCGATTCTACTGTAACGATTAACTTGGTCTTCAATCCTGAAGGAGAAGGTACTGAAACCTATGAAGGATGTACTGGTGACGGATATAGTGTAGTCGTAAACGGTACGACCTATGACGAAGCAAATCCATCAGGTATAGAGGTTATTGTCGGAGGAACTATCCTTGGAACAGACAGTACAGTTACTATTGATTTGATTTACCATCCTACAAGTAGCGGATCAGAGAATTACGAGGGATGCGTAGGGGACGGATTCAGTGTCGTTGTCAATGGTACCACTTATGATGAAACCAATTCTACGGGAACCGAAGTATTAACCAATTTCCTAGGTTGTGACGGTTATCATTGACTTGATCTTTAACCCAGTAACTACAGAAAATGTAGATTACCTCGGCGTTGAAGGAGACGGATTCAGTGTCGTTGTCAATGGTACCACTTATGACGAAGCTAACCCAATGGGTACAGAAACCACCACCAATTATCTTGGTTGTGACTCTATCATTACTATTGATCTGGTTTACCTACCGGAAGGAAGCGGAACTGAAATATATACAGGATGTACAGGTGACGGATATAGTGTAGTGGTCAATGGTACCACTTACGACGAAGCCAACCCGACAGGGACTGAAGTAATCGTCGGAGGAACTGTATTAGGTACGGATAGTACAGTATTTGTTGATTTGGTTTACCATCCTGAATCTACTGGAGTCGAACCATATACAGGATGTGCCGGTGACG